>NZ_JADYXD010000006.1:0-246831 GCF_015864475.1 Pseudoalteromonas sp. SWXJZ10B | reverse complement strand
GCCGGTTTAGCGCCAAATGAATCTGAGGTTAGATATCAAGATTCTAAAACTGTGGCCAAATTTTATTGACCACTACAATTCTATTTCTCATTACAATGGTAAGAAAGAGCTTGATCGTAAGCTACTTATCTTACATTTAGCTAATGCAGTGGAATTAATTCTCAAGGATTTAGTTCTAGATGCTGGTAAGTCGATATACAAAAATGCGAAAGAAACAATAACAATTCAGGGGTGCCTAAGTATTCTAAAAGATGAGAATGTAGATCTACCATTTCTCAATAAAATTGAGCTTTTGATTGATGAGAGAAATGCTTTACAGCATAGGTTTGGTTCGCCAAATGAGTTAACAAGTATATTCTATATGAATATTGCCCAAAGTTTTTTCCAAGAAGTTCTTAAAAGGCACTATGGTCAAGATTATGATGAAATTGTCAGCCAATTTGTAGATGAACAAGACTTAGTTGCATTTAAGTTAGGTGAGCCATCAAATGATCAAGAATTGGATAAGCTGATGGAGTTGGCGAAAATCCATCCCTTGGGTGCACTTCTTTCTGCATGGTCGTATTTTGAGAAAACAACAGAGAAGTTCACAGCTGATGCAGGTATGAACTTTAGGCGTAGAAGACCATTCCTAATGGATTTACAAAGAGGAAGGCTTGAACAGTTCGGGGTTTTTGTTCCTCAAGAGTTGATGCATAAAATTGATACTATGCGGCAAGTTAGGAATATGTCTGCACATGGGCGCATGGAACCTACTCTAGAGCAAGTACAAGAAACAATAGAAACTATTGAAGCTTTAGAGAAACATTTATACTCACTTGATTTAGCTGAAATACAAAAGCTCGCGCAAATAGAAATTGAGAAGGAAGAGGCAGAGTTAATGGTTAGGCGAAAAGAAATTCATGAGCATCAACTAAGAGTGGAGTCGCAGAAAAAGTTGGAACTGGACAGTGACTAATAAGCCTCTGCACTCGGAAATTTTACTCGCTTCGCTCCTAAAATCCCGGTGAGTGAGGCGTTGAGGCTGTAGAATTACTCTTTTTAGGAACGTATTCTACTATTTTCAATTGATTGCTTTTTAACCACAAATCCATTCATTCGCTGTGATCTAATAGATATTATTCACCCATGGTAAACTGTTATGGCTAACTATAAGCCTGACTTATCCTGTCAAAATAAATTCATTCCTATCAATTTCGCTGAGCAAATTTTGCCAGGCACATTTGAATATGCCCTTTGTTATATCGTCGAAAACAAACTCGATTTATCGGGCTTTGACGCGTGGTACAACAATGACAAAACGGGCGCTGCTGCGTATTCGCCTTCGGTAATGCTAAAGATTATTTTACTGGGTTATGCACATGGTTTTATCAGTAGCCGTCGAATTGCTAAAGCGTGTGAGACGAACATTTTATTTATGAGTGTGTCGGGAGATATCCAGCCGCATTACACATCAATAGCGGGCTTCGTGGCTAAAATGCATGAACAGATTGAGCCACTTTTTACGCAAGTGCTGATGATATGTGATGAAGAAGGCTTGATAGGCCGTAACATGTTTGCCATTGATGGGTGTAAATTAAAGTCCAATGCGAGTAAAGAGTGGAGTGGCACATTCGATGAGTTAGGCCGCAAAAAAGCAAAACTAGAACGCGCAAGCAAACGTATTATTGAACGCCACCAATCACAAGATGGACTGAGTGAAGAGTTAATAACTCAGGATTTAAAACAAAAAGAGAAGCTGGATAAAAGTGCAGATAAAATCACCGAGTTCTTAGCCACTCACAAAGAAAAAACAGGCAGTAAAGGCAAGCCAGTTAAAAGTAATATCACTGACCCTGATAGCGCGAAGATGACGACCTCAAAAGGGACAATTCAAGGCTATAACGGCATAGCGATAAACGATGACAAACATCAAATCATCCTGCAAGCACAAGCGTGGGGCTCAGTGGGTGAGCAACAAACCCTACAGCCAGCTGTTAAGCAATTAAAGCAGCAGCTTGATAAATTGAACACTGACAAACCCAAAGACGAGCACACGATTAAATTCACCGCAGACAGTGGGTTTAACAGCGAAGTGAACCTTGAATATATGGCGAAAAGTGGGTTCGATAGCTACATTGCAGATAATCAATTTAGAAAACGAAATCCGCTGTTTAAAGACAGTGAAACATATGAAACAGAGCAAGAAAAACGCCGACTAAAACGCAGTAAAGGCAAGCCACGATTATTTACCTCAGACGATTTTCATTATGATGAAGCAACTCAAACCTGCCGCTGCCCCGCAGGCAATGATATGTGGCGAAGTGGGGTTAATGTAAAAAGTCATAACCAGCAATACACGCGATTCTGCGGTTACTTAAAAGACTGTAAAACCTGCCCGCTACAGCAGCAATGCATGCGAAAACTACCCATTAAAACGGGGCGACAAGTTCAGTTTATAAATAATGAATCGCGCAAAAAGCTGAGCTATGTTGATAAGATGAAAGTAAAAATAGATAGCCCCATAGGGCGACGACAATACAGTAAGCGATTAGGCTGTATTGAACCCGTGTTCGGCAATATTACCGTCAATAAGGGCATGAATAAATTGACCTTACGGGGTCAAACGAAAGTTAATACGCAATGGCAACTGTATTGCCTTGTTCATAATATAGAAAAGCTGCAAAACACGATGCATTAAGAAGGGGAAGCCCTCTTAACCTAAAATAAAGCCACTAAACCACTCGTAATCCCTTCCAAAACGCCAATTTAAACAACACCAAACCAGCTTTTTATATTCTATGAAAAACACAGTAATCGATTGAACCAAAATAGGAACTCAGCTATGGTTTGTTTATCAATAAAAACAAATAAAAAAACGAGTTAATCTACAGTCTCGTTATGTGTCATGAGGTGTGCAAGGTATGAATGTTGGAATATATATATATGAAAATGCTGAAGTTCTTGACTTCTCTGGACCATTTGAGGTTTTAAGTACCGCAAATCGTTTGGGAAATGAGTTAAGATGACACCCATCCTAATCATTAGGAAAAAAGCCAACAAAAACAGTATGAAGAGTACATTATTATAAATAATGAATCACGCAAAAAGCTGAGCTATGTAGACAAAATGAAAGCAAAAATAGACAGCCCAATCGGACAACGACAGCTGTTTATTAAATAATGGTAAATGACTCGGCTGTATCGAACCGGCTTTCCTTTAAATAAAAAGCGGAACATTACAGTGAATAAAGGCATGAATAAATTGACCTTACGGGGTCAAACAAAAGTGAATGCCTTTACTTTACACTGCGGCAACTGTATTGCCTTGTTCATAATATAGAAAAACTGCAAAACACGATGCATTAAGAAGGGGGAGCCTTTTTAACCTAAAATAAAACCACTCAAGCACCCGTAACCCCATCCAAAACGCCAATTAAAGCAATATCAAACACTTCTTTATATGTTACGTAAAAATAAAGTAATCGATTGAACCAAAATAGGAACTCAGCTATGGTTTGTTTATCAATAAAACAAATTTAAAAACGAGTTAATCTACAGGCTCGTTGGGTATCAAGTGCTCCAAAACCTTTGATACCAGACAGTTCAATTAGATTCCTCTTGTAAGGAGCATAGCTTCACTAACATGTCTTAGCGGTTGAATTTTATTCCTGAAAATATTGACCGATAGGTGTTATTGACCTAATGTCATCAGTGTAATATTTATTACAGAGTTTAATAAAGTTACGGGGTTTTTAATATTTAATATAGCTTTATTAATATTTTTGCATCGAATAAAAAAGGAAGAAAATATGTTAATTTTAATTGTCGGCGATAATGGAAATATGTTGTGCGTTGCATGGGGAAAGCACAAAGGTGCTTGTAAAACAGGTGTTTCTTTTTCCGAAGATTCACTTTCCAAATTTAGCAAAGTCACTATTCACGACAAAGAATTTGATGATGAGCTAGGAATAAAAATCGATAAGATGGAAAGGTATTGCCAATATAGTGACTGCGCCTCAGAGCTAGCATTTTCCGGAAAAAATTGTGAAAATATTACTCGAACATCAAGTGTAATGTTCCATAGCGAAGATTCGAAAGAACTGATCTCCTTGGAAACAATTCTCGAACTAAGGACAGCACAGGATTGTGAATGCAAGTAGTTGAAATAAATTAGGAAAAACGAAGTTTTGACAGTGTAAAGCGTAACGTTTCCGTGCAACGCGCTTCATACTTTTCGTTTTCCTAATCACTACCTTTGATAGTTAGAACTTTTTTATGGCTTTTTTCCCTTCCAAACAATGCAACATAACTAAAAATTAGGGCTTATTGCTTTTAAAACAATCTGTGAAAAATTAATCAGCTCAAATTGATACCCAACAATTGCATGCAGTTGACATTTTTTCCACTACGGCCTTCGGCTCTTCGTTCCAAAAAACTCGCAAAAATTACATTGACACCCATCCTGAATTTTGGACTTTGTGAAACTAAGACTAGGCTTTGTTTAGCAAATTAAAAAAATTAACAAGATAAAAAAATTAACAAGACACCCATCCTAAATTTTGATCTTTTTAAAATTTAAGGTTACGTTTTGAATAGTGCAAAAAACGAGCAGGGTGTCTTATGGCAATTGCAAGAAAGCGTCAAGTAAGTATGGATGATACAAAATACTACCATTGTATTTCGCGGTGCGTGCGACGTGCATTTTATGTGGGGAGTTAGGATGACACCCATCCTAATCATTCCCTTGATTAAGAGCGACATCAATGTCGCTCTTTTGGTGCCTCTATTTAGCTCATTTTCTGAGGTAACCAATCAATCACGAAATAAACAAGACACCCACACTAAATTTTGCAGTTTTCGGAGTTAAAGACTAGCCTTTGTTTAGTGTAAAAAACGAGCAGGGTGTCTTATGGCAATTGCAAGAAAGCGTCAAGTAAGTTTGGTTGATACAAAATACTACCATTGTATTTCACGTTGCGTGCGACGTGCATTTTTATGTGGGGAAGACCGTTTTACTGGTCAATCTTACGA
Organism: Pseudoalteromonas sp. SWXJZ10B; assembly: GCF_015864475.1. NCBI lineage: Bacteria > Pseudomonadati > Pseudomonadota > Gammaproteobacteria > Alteromonadales > Pseudoalteromonadaceae > Pseudoalteromonas > Pseudoalteromonas sp. SWXJZ10B. Next base: position 241,819 of record NZ_JADYXD010000006.1, on the reverse strand, counting down.
GCATCGACGAGGCTGGGTTGAAGATAAACTACTTGAATTAGCTAAAGTATTTTGTATTGATGTATGTGCTTATGCCGTAATGAGTAATCACACCCATTTAGTACTGTATGTTGATGATAAAAAAGCGAATAGGCTGAATGATAAAGCGATTGTTATTCGCTGGCATAAGCTTTGTAAAGGCACAGTGTTAACTCAAAAATATGTACAAGGTGAAAAGCTAAGTAAAGTTGAACTCATCTTTTTCAATCAAACGGTTAAACAATACCGCGAACGCCTATCAAGTATTAGCTGGTTTATGCGGTTGTTAAATGAAGATATTGCTCGTAGATCAAATAAGGAAGATAACTGTACTGGCAGGTTTTGGGAGGGGCGATTTAGCTCACAAGCACTGCTTGATGAAGCCGCACTTGCAGCTTGCATGGCCTATGTCGATTTAAATCCTATTAGAGCTAAAATGGCTCACACACCAGAAGAGTCAGACCATACCAGCATCCAACAGCGTTTAACGTATGCAAAGGATGGCAAACAAGCAAAGCAACTACTGCGTTTTGCAGGCATGCCACGTCAAATAATGCCAAAAGGACTCCCGTTCGAGCTTAAATCGTACCTTGAACTTGTTGAATTAACAGGACGTTGTATACGAGAAGGCAAACGCGGTTATATTGAAAGTACACACTTACCTTTACTAGACAGAGTGAATATATCTCCAGAAAACTGGTTAAAGCTTACGACCCAATTTACGCGCGTATTTCATGGTGCAGTTGGGAGGCCTGCCTCACAAGAAGGTTATTGTGGAAACTTAAACAGAAAACGGCGAGCGAATATTAGTAGCTGCGAAAAGCTACTGGCGTAAAATTTAAACTACTCAGTAAAACTACTCAGTAATAAACCACAACTGCACCATGCAGTCATTTTCATGCGTGTAATTCAGGTTTAAGCATGCTAATGACTTATTTAACGGATGAAATAAAGTTACCCAGTCATAAAAGATAAATTTTGAACTTGAAGAGCAAATATTAGTGGCACAGTTTTGTTTGTTCAATTAGGGTGGCTGTCTAGTTTGGTATAGTTTGGTACTTCCTTATTTAAAGCAATCATATTTGAATGGCGAAGGTGTTAGCGGACAACAAGTTGCTCTTTTAACTGATAGAGTTCTTATTGCACAAGGAAAGAAACAAATCTATGGTACTCAAGCTGACGTGAGTGAAGGTAAAGTTGTGTTTAGCCCCATAGAAGATGAAACTAATGTAGATAAACTGCGTGAAGAAATGAAGATGCCCTCTTTAGATTTTTACTTAAAAATAATGGAAAAAATGTACGGGATTAAAGAGCACCCTGAAATAGACTTGAATTAATCTACATATAACAACACGGCCTGAGGTGGACAGCAAGCGCTAAAGCTCTCTTTCCATCGCAAATTTTAACAGCGGTGATCCCTTACTTTTCAATGTAGTTAGGTAAGTTGATTCATCGTAGGGCGTATGTAGATTTAGACCCGACTTTACTTATCTAGTTCTTTTCTTAGAGGAAATAACAAAGGCACCCATCCTAAATTTTGCACATAAACACCAGTAATCCTTTTCAAAACGCCAATTAAAACCAACAGTAAACACTTCTTTATATTCTGCGTAAAAATACAGTAATCGATTGAACCAAAATAGGAACTCAGCTATGGTTTATTTATCAATAAAAACAAATAAAAAACGAGTTAATCTACAGGCTCGTTAGGTAATTCAATGAATACTGCCATCGATGAAGTCACAAATAATTACCAAGACTGGAGCTTAGACAAATTATCGTATGTGGATGGGTTACTAACACTGAACATTATCACTTATTTAGAAGATGATGCTCCCGTAAGGTTTATGGTTGTGTTTACAAATACCGTTTTATTCGAAACTTATGATGAAAGTAGCCATTTTCATGACTATCATCAAAACCGTGATTTGGGCGTCATCGGCGTATATTCTGATTCAAGCTTATTGGAGTATGCTCAAACTAAAACGAATACTTTCAGTTTAAACAACAATAAGCTGTTTCATTATTCAGTAATGACTACAAATGAAATCATTCATGTTTTAACAAATATTGAGCCTCAGGTGATAAACGTTACATAACAAAACGCGCTGAGGTGGGCGACTAGTAAAATTTGGCTATTAATTGTGGGAAGCTGAAAATAGTAAGTAAGATTTTAAAAACTTTATAACAAGGAACGTATATGAATTTATCTGAAGGCAAAACTATAATTGAATTTGAAATATCACAAACAGGCCACCAAATTATTGAAGCTAAAATTAATGGTAAATCGTTACGTTTTATTTTAGATAGTGCCGCTGGATCATCTGTTTTAGACCGTGCATGTCTTATTGAGCTTGGCATTGAAGAAACACTCAATGTTGAGAATGCAGCAGGTTTGGGGACTTCGGATCACGATATGGGCGATATAGAAGTTCATTCAATAGAATTAGGAAATGCCTTATTTGAGAGTCCTGATTTTGTATCACTTAATCTTGACCATGTACAAGTAGCAGATGGTGAAAAGGGAGTACATGGCTTATTAGGCTCTCCGTTTTTTATTCAATACCAAGCTGTTATCGATTTTTCAAAAAACAGGCTAGAGCTTTTTAATGAAAAAAATTAAGTATCTAACCTAAACTTTGTCCTTTAAATTTTAACTAGCGCACCATGTTTATAGGTTTGATCATGGCATGATGCGCCAGCTGTAATCGTTTACAATTTGTATTTTAAAGCTACTTTTCTAATTCTTATCTAATAACTCTTTTCTTATAATTTCAGCCCCAGCACTTAAGGCATTTAGTTTGCCGTTAGCAATATGGTGAGGTAGGGGAGCCATGCCGCAGTTTGTACACGGGTAAAGTTTGTCGGCATCTACAAATTGCAGTGCTTTACGTAGCGTATTAGCTACTTCCTCTGGCGTTTCGATAGTATGGTTTGCTACATCAATAGCGCCTACCATTACTTTTTTACCGCGAATAAGTTCTAGCAAATCCATTGGTACATGGGAGTTATGGCACTCTAGTGAAATAATATCGATATTAGATTGCTGAAGCTTAGGGAAGGCTTCTTCGTACTGTCGCCATTCGCTTCCTAGTGTTTTTTTCCAATCTGTATTTGCCTTAATGCCGTAGCCATAACAAATATGCACGGCGGTTTCGCATTTAAGCCCTTCAATGGCGCGCTCTAAACAGGCGATTCCCCAATCGTTTACTTCATCAAAAAATACATTAAACGCGGGCTCATCAAATTGGATGATATCAACGCCTGCGGCTTCTAACTCTTTAGCTTCTTGATTAAGAATTATGGCAAATTCCCACGCTAGTTTTTCGCGGCTTTTATAGTGGTCGTCGTATAGCGTGTCGATCATGGTCATTGGGCCTGGCAATGCCCATTTTATTGGTTGTTTGGTTTGTTTGCGTAAAAATTTAGCGTCTTCAACAAACACAGATTTTTGACGGCTCACAGGGCCCACAACGGTGGGTACGCTTGCATCGTATCGGTCTCTAATTTTTACTGTTTTGCGTTTTTCAAAGTCAACGCCATTTAGGTGCTCTATAAATGTAGTTACAAAATGCTGCCTTGTTTGCTCGCCATCGCTAACAATATCAATGCCTGCTTGTTGCTGGTCGAATAACGACAAGCGTAGGGCGTCGTGTTTACCTTCAATTAATTCATCACCTTGTAATTTCCAAGGTGACCAAAGTGTTTCTGGCTCTGCAAGCCATAAAGGCTTAGGTAAACTGCCAGCGGTTGATGTAGGTAGTAATTTTTTCATGATAAATAATGCCGTATTTTAGGTAATTTTAAACGTTGCTTTAAACGCGCTATTTTTAGTTGTTATTGGTCGTTACTATCAAGTGTTATGAAAGATAGTTAGTAGAGAATTGCTCAAGAACCGTTTGGTATGGTTTGATAAAGTGCTCTTGTGCAAACTTGCCTTGCTCGTTTGCTAACTTGCCGCGCTCTTCTCGGTCATACACAATTTGCGTTAGTGAATGATCCAAGTTTTTTAAGTTTGGTTTATATGATTTACCCGCTGTTGCATTGGCATTATAAATCTCTGGTCTGTAGATTTTTTGAAACGTTTCCATCGTACTAATGGTGCTTATAAGCTCAAGATTGCTGTAATCATTAAGTAAATCACCAAAGAAAAACAATGCTAAAGGCGCGGCGCTATTTAATGGCATAAAGTAACGTACCTGCAAGCCCATTTTTTTGAAGTATTGCTCAGTTAAAGACGATTCATTTGGCTCGTATTCAACACCAAGTACCGGATGTTGGTTTTCAGTGCGGTTGTAGGTTTTGTTATCTGACACACTTAGGCATATAACCGGTGGCTTTTTAAAGTTTTGTTTGTATGTATCCGAATTTACGAATGACTGAAATAGCTTGCCATGTAAAACCCCAAAGTCATCTGGAATACTAAATTGAGGCTTGCCTTTATTGTGCTCTTGTAGGAGTACGCTAAAGTCGTAGTCGCGCACATACGATGAAAAGTTGTTTCCTACAATGCCTTCAATGCGCTTATTAGTTTTATGATCAACAATATTTGTTTTTAATATTTCGATTGATGGAAAGCTTTCGCCGCCGTCTTCAATACCTATCTCAACAGATATAATTTCAAGCTCAACAGCATAACGCTCACCTTTGGTGTTATCCCAATGGGCTAGGGCATTAAAACGGTTGTTAATCATGTTTAAGGCGTTACGCAAGTTTGCTTTGCGGTATTCACCTCTGGCTAAATTAGCAAAGTTGGTTGTGATACGCGTATTAGTTGATGGATGATAATTTTCGTCGAGTGAAACGCTCTTAATATTAAATGTAAAATCTTTTTTCATCGTGTTTATATCCAATTTATAATTTAAACCTGATTGATGCTCTGCGCTTTATTAACCTTGCAACTTACTGTGCTGGTTTTGTTATTCAGCGGCTTTAAGTTGTTAGTAATAGTGTTTAGCGCTAAGGGATGAGTAATTTATACGTTGATTGGTATATGAAGAAAAACGGTTTAATTTCACATAAAACATGAGTCATATTCATTAATCATTATTGTTAGATGTGATTGCTTAGTAATTGATGACAATTAAGCATGAATCGATAGAAATAAAGGATGGATGTTCAGCCGTTTAGACTTCCTTTATTTCGGTGTGCACTTTATTCATGTTGAACATGAGGAATATTCAAAGAAGTTTTTTATAGCTATAACAGTGTATTAGCTAAGCTTTTAGCTGTTTACATCGTTGTTTATAGTAAATGTTATGACTATTTAAGCTTAAGTTAGCTATAAAAGTAGTTACTTCTGCTAGTCTAGTATTAAAAGGTAAACAGGCTTCTTAATAACTGCATAGCACTTAGGTATTAATAAAAGCGCTATAAATCATATTAATAACAATGTCAGTACGTTAAGTAAGTTATACTTATTTTTCATCACCTCACCTATCGAGTATTCGTGGATATCAAAGGCACTTGTATTGCATCAGTTACTGATGAGCATGGCCCGGTTTATGTATATCAAACAAAAAAGAATCTTATTCTCAGCTTTGACGGGAAAATTTATCAAAGCTGTATCAAATTAAATAATATTAACGGGTTAAGCTTAGCTTATACGCAAGCTATGATGGCTGCGCTTTTTTTTATACCGCACTTAAAAACCGCGATGATAATGGGACTTGGGGCGGGCTCTATAGCAAAAAGTCTTTATCATGCGTTTCCCGCACTGACTATACATACCGTTGAATACCGTAAAGCCGTTGCTGATATGGCTATAAAATATTTTGAAGTTCCTGTGTCAGAACGTTTGTTTATTCATATTGATAATGCGGCAAATTATATGAAAAAAACGCAGATAAAAACGGACGTGATTTTTTCTGATCTATATAGCTCAGAGGGGATGGAGTCAGACCAAGTGCAATCATCATACTTACGTGATTGTAAAAATGCGCTCACTTTTGATGGTGTACTCGTTCTTAATATTTGCCATACCAAAGTTGGGCAAAGAGAGGTATTTGACCAACTGCTTGATAAAGAGTTTGCAGGAAAAATTCTTAGTTTTGTAATTGAAGGTGGCAATAAAATTGTTTTTGCTTTTAATAATACAATGCCTTCATTCAATCAAGATGAGTTACTGGCCAAAGCTCACGCGTTACAAAAATTAATAAATGTACCAATGGACCGCTATGCCGATCTTTTATTTAATTGCGCTGAGCTTAAATAAGTAAAAACAACCTACTTTTTAGGATGATGCTATTTAATCGCTGTTTTTGTAATCAACTGTTAAATGGCTAGTTTTAAGCCCATCTATCTGCTGTTCATTTAAACTTGGTTAAACTAATCATATTCTGAATAAAAATAATAAAGTACATACCCGTGCGGAAATACTCATAAATGGATTATTGTAAAAATATAATTGCTAAATTTATAAGCGCAATGCAAAAGCGGCCTGGATTATTGGCTGTGATGTCATTTTTGTCGGGTGTTGCTAGCTTTGCACTGGTAGATAGAAAAGAGTCTTTTTCGCAATTTATTGCCATATTTTTGCTTGTTAGTTGGCTATGGCTGATTATTGATAACTGGCTACGTGACAAAGTTGAAGAAAAATTTGGTGTGGCTGTATCTCCTAATGTAATGCGTTTTGCTCTGCAAATGGTGCAACAAGAAAGCCTATTTTTTGCGTTGCCATTTTTTTTAGCGGTTACGCAGTGGGATCATCCTCAAGCAATTTTTACTTCCCTCATTGCTTTGTGTGCACTTATATCGGTAATCGACCCATTTTATTACAAAAAACTTGCCAGAAACCGCACGTTATTTACTGTTTTTCATAACTTTGCTTTATTCGTTGTTTTGCTTGTTACGCTGCCTATTTTATTAAATTTGACTACTAGCCAAAGTTTAGCCGCAGCTCTTGTAACGGCTGTAGTGGTTACTCTACCGAGTTTAAACAATTTAATGCCTAATGCACGCTGGTGGCGTTTTCCTATTCTTGTAGTGATTTTATGTGCCTTAAGCGCGTCTATTTGGCAATTAAGAAGCTACGTGCCGCCTGCAGCACTGCGATTAACCGATATTACGTTAGCTCATGAGGTTGATTTACAGCATAAAAAGCCTGTAGGGAGCATTAAGCAGTTAGATTCTTATACGCTACACCATCAAGGTTTATATAGTTGGACGGCTGTTAAAGCGCCAAGAGGTTTAAACGAAAAAATATTTCATGTATGGATACATAATAAAAAAGAGGTTGATCGAATTACGTTAAATATAAACGGTGGGCGAGAACTTGGTTATAGAGCATGGACTCACAAGGTAAACTTTCCTAAAGACTCTGTTGGTAAATGGCAAGTTAAAGTCATTACTGAGTCAGGACAACTAATAGGTTTAACGAAATTTACTGTTACACCTTAGTTAGCTTAATCGGCTGCAATTTAAATAACTAATTGATATAGTTTTTTCATAGCAAAGTAATGGATATAAATTATGAGTATTGCGTTTGAAATTTTTATTTGGCTAATAGTTGAAACGGGTTTGAGCTTTTTGTTTTACTCGACCGGGTGGCTGCTAGTAAAAGTGGTAACGTTTGGGCAGTATAAAAGCGAGTTTAAGGATTTTGCATCTTATAAAGCGAGTAAAGCTAGAAGAGTCGACTTAATCTTCTTACTCGGTTTTTGTTTTTACTTTGCACTCATTGCCGTTATGGCTTATTTGAGTCACTAAACTGGCTAACAAATTAGGTTAATTATTTTAAGAATAATAAGCAGCTTAATGAATTATTGCTGCTTATAGTTTTCCCCTTTACCGCACTTTTTTACACTTCCTACTTATACTTTCCTGTTTTTGCAATAGGGAACACCTCACCGTGAGTACTATAACTATCATTTTAACTATTAAATTAAGTACCAGCTAGAGCATTGCTCGGTGCGTATATAGCTTTGGTTTGTTGGTTGAAATCCGAGCTAATTGCAACTTGTAGTTTATGGGTAATACTTAGTAAATACTTTAAAATCTAATAAATAAAACAATAAATGTGCATCCATTTATTGCGCTAATACGTTTTATAACAATACTATGCGCCACTTTTTACCATTTATGATGGTTTTGGACTTAATAAATGACTCACTATTTAAAATATGTATTTGTTATTACGACTCTAGCGGGAGTAAATACAGCTTACGCACACGCAAAAACACAAGAGCACTATCAAGAGCTTGAAGTGGGTGTAGGCGGAAATATTAAGCATACTAATACTGACGTAAATTATAAAAATAAAGAGTTTGATTTACATATCCACCCATTATGGGAAAGCCGATATGTAACCGAAGGTCGAGATAACCTTGCCGGTAATGGTATTACATCAATTGCTACTGAGTTTAATTATAAAAACTTTGCGGTGATCCCTTGGGCGGCAAAAGGTATTAGTAGTGATTATTCAGAGCTTAATTTAAATGCTATTTATACCGCTCACTTATCTGAGCGGATAGAGATGTATGTAGGTTATAACTATATTAAAGCTCGTGAAGAAGGCATTGATGCTCACGATAATGAGCTAAGCCTCGACTTTGCGTATTTTTATGCAGACGATATTCAGTTGTTAAGTAGTGTTTATCATTCATTTGATGCCAGCGGTACATTTTTGGAGCTGGCAGTAAAAAAAGATTTTTATATTAACGATTTACTATCAGTAGATATTCAATCGGGCGTGGGGTTTAATGCGGGGTATGTTAATGATGGGCACAACGGAATTAACAACGTAAAGTTTACTGCAAACTTGTCGTATCAGCTTTTTAATCAGTTAGCCTTATACACATATACAAGCTATAGCATTGCAGTTAATAAAGATGAAAAACGCTTTGTAGGTGACGAGACACTTCGAAATATATTTTGGGGTGGTGTAGGGCTAAGTTATCAATACTAATCGAAACAGTTTAAATTAATTAGGTGCAGTAAATTTACTGCACCTAATACCAATCCGCAATAATACTTAATCATTTTGCGGGGCTAAACGTGTCGCTACCTGTGTTAAAAAACTTTCATTTACGACTGCATGGATGCAGAAGGAAGAGCAACGCAGGAGCAATTGCCGAGAACAACCAAATAGCGAATTTTTTGCCTAGCTATCAACACGTTTTTCTACCCTCAAAATAGATCACTTAATTAAGCGAATTGGTATAATAAAAAACCCACAACTCTTAACTATTAATTTATAAACTACTATTATGCTGCTTATTTTTAGGTTCGTGGCTGTCATTGCTGTCATTCGTTTTACTTTCTTTGTTATCAACTTTTTGAATGGGTTGGTTACGAACACACATTAAGTCATCAGCCATATATTGGCAGCTTCCTATATATAAGTCGTTATGCCCACCCTGATACTTACACGATTGTGACTTTTGCTTTTCAAAGCATGCTTTCACTGCTATTTGATTAAGTGGCTGAGAATGTGCTGCCGCATAACCACTTAAAAGTAATAATGAAGGAGCAAGTAAAACAAACAGTGACTTATATTTAATAGTCATAATTTTCTCAATGCTTTGGTGGTGGTTTATTGCCTGGCGGCGGGCCACCTGCTGCTCTTACTGACTCACCATGAAGGCAGCCAATAAACAAATTTTCGCTCGGGCTGGCAGCATGATAATGATAGCCTCTGGTTTCATCTGTTATACCACGGCATTCGTCGAGTGACTCTTCATTGCCTTGTGCATCTTTCATTGCGTAAATACCGTAACCGTCAACGGCATAACCTATTAAAGGGGCGTGTCCGTCAGTATTTGGAGCTGAATTGGTACATCCTGTTGTTGAATGATAGTGATAACCTTGGTGCAGGTTAATATGCCCACCGCAGTCGTCAAATGCTGCAATTGTATAACTGCCTAAAATAGCATTTATAGGTGCAGGGCCTGAAAGTTCAGTACCATCAAGCGCTATGCCCACGGTATGTAATCGGCTGGATTTTTTACTCACTATTGGTGTAGTCGGAATTAAATATGTAAGCGAAAAGTTATCTTCTAAATAAGATAGCTCGCATTCAATACAATTTTGTTTGTATTGTTCTTCTACATCTGGGCGTGCAGCACCTGAGCAAGATTCTTTTGTTGCTGTATAACGAACTTTATTTGTTTTTGCGTCATACAATACCCATTTTTCATCGCCGTAGTATTCATCTAGCTTAAGAATAAAGTCGCCAGTTAAGTCGACTAGCTCTCCTTTACCTTGTTTATCAAACCAAGTACCTGATACATCAGCTCCGTCTGTTGTGCTGCGAGGGCAAAATGGGCCCGGCTCTCTGCCTGCGGGTGCACCTGATGTAGTAAACTCATAACAGGTTGTTTTAGTACCTTGCTGGGTTTCACAATCAACAATTTTAGGCTCTGTAATAAAAGCCTCTTGTTTGAACATAGATAGGTTTATTGATTGATTCGCTTTTTGCGGCTCACTAAGTGGGCTACTGACTTGCTCGGTATTTTTGTTACTAGATGAGTCGTTGCAACCACTTAGAGTTAAAGCTGTTGCGGTAACAATGATTGCACATGCGCTATAATTTTTTAAGCCCATTACTGTATCCTTTTCGGTATAGGTTTTAGCGTACTTATACTGTGGCATATTACTGGCCAAATGTGTAAAAAGTATGCAAGCGAGTGAATTTAACACACGATGAAATATGTTTAACGGCGCGGTTGTTGCTAAATTTAATTATTATTGTGTTTTGAATCAATAAACAATGCGTATGTGTAATACACAATAACTAAAAATGTTAGTGTTTAGCTATCGTTCAAATACAGTTGAGAATTACATATGAAGTTTTTAGTATTTTTAGGCACGGTACGCGATAGTACACCACCAAAACCAGCTCGCTTAGGCTTAAGGGTTTCTAGGGCTTGTATAGAATGCTTAACAGAGCATTTTGGCGATCATGAGTTTGAGCTAATTGATACGTTGGACTTTCCTAGCGAAAACGTATTTAAACCACACTTTGCATACGCTAAAAGTAATGCACCTACAGAACTCACTCTATTAGCTGATAAAATTAAAGCCGCAGATAGATATATAATGATTAGCCCTGAGTACAATCACAGCATGAGTCCAGCCCTCGCTGACTTACTTAATCATTTTGGTAGCTCACTATTTTCGTATAAACCAAGTGCAATAGTAACTTACTCAGCAGGACAGTGGGGTGGCGTAAGAGCTGCCATTAGCATGCGTACTTTTTTATCTGAACTTGGCTGTTTGCCGGTATCGGCTATGATCCACGTGCCAAAAGCGCAAGATGTGTTTAGTGAGGATGGCAAACCTGTTGCAGGAGAGAGTCAATCATCGTGGTTTAATTATTTCTCACGCACGTTTAGCCAACTAATATGGTGGGCGCAGGCTGCTAAAGAGCATACCGAGGTGGTTGACCCGCAAAGTTTACTAAAAAGCTTTAAAACAGCTCCTTCTCAGCGCAATGCACCTTAATACCCGCTAACTAATTGTTTGGATTGATTATAGAAACATGGCTGCATAAAGTGGTATCATTAACGCTACATATTTTTAATAATGCATAATACCAATTCTCAATAATAGTTAATCAATTTAAGGGATTAAATCGCTAACTGCATTAAAAATTTTTGATATAGAACAACTCAATAACGAAATTTTTGCTTTGTTATCAACACGATTTTCTTGTCTCAAAATAGATTACTTAATTATGCGAATTGGTGTAAAAAACAAGGAAATTGTGTCTTGAAATATCTAGCCTTACTAAGTGTGCTAACGCTTAGTGCATGTAGTTCTGTTCCCCATAAAATTGAAATGAGCCAAAGTACGGCTGGAAATATGAACCTTATCGCTTTAACTGAGCAAAGTGCACCAAAGGGTGTTGCTGGCACTTACCAGTTTCATATTAAAGCGGCGGGGGCTCAGGGGAGTTGGTTGTATTTAAATACCGAAACTGATTATCGAGATAGACGTTCTATTACGATATCAATACCGCCTAATGTAGTAGCAGAGCTTCAAAGTAAATACGGACAACCAGCAGACACCTTTTTTATTGATAAAACAATAGAAGTAACAGGCGAAGCTAAACGAGTAACTATCGATTTTATGAGCCGTGGTAGAGCCACTAATAAATATTATTATCAAACGCACATAGCTGTGTCATCAATTAAGCAGCTTCGTTTTATTGAAAGTTAGCAAAAAGCAATGCACTGTATTTATATACAGTGCATTGTAAAAAGCTTACTTTGAGCTTTAACGTTTACACTTAAATTTACTGCTATGGCGCTACTTTAGCGCTGTTTTATTCCACGATTTCAAAACTCTTATTTAACCTATTGTAATCTCATTACATAAAACTAATAATTGGTTAGTTTTATAAGTTTGAGTACCTGTATTGAAAGCCAAAGAAATCCGCAATTTTTATATCAACGAAGAGCAATCTGTTTATTTGCTTTCGCACCGCGATGCTAAAAAACACCGCCAGTGGCTTAATATTTGTATTAAGCAGTTAACACTGCTGGGCTACAAAAACGTTGAAATGATTGGCTCGGGTGCTTTTGGTTTTGTATTTGCAGGTGATGACGATAACGGCTTACCTTGGGTATTTAAGTTTTCGCGTATTACACTTGCCCAAAGTGTACGTGACCGCCTAGAAGACGAAGCGTATATGCTTTCGCAAATTAATAACCCCTTAGTGCCTACCTTTTATGCATTTGAGCGAATTAAAAAACAAGGGATTTTAATGATGGCTCGCGCCATTGGAGAGGACCTTGAAAAAGTATCGCTTAAAACAGGGCGCTTTAGTGCCGCGCAAATAATGGCACTAGCTGTTAGGTTACGTAATGTATTAATTGATTTACGCAGTCACAAAAACGGCATTAGCCCACAACCTATAGTGCATGGCGATATAAAGCCTTCAAACCTTGTTTGGGATGCAAACACTGATGCGCTGTCGTTAGTGGATTGGGGAAGCTCTGTGTATGCACAGCTCGATAGTGATGGTAACCCTGTTGCCAGTAACTTTATGGATTTAATGTCGGGCGATTTAAGCACAACGAATGCTCGTATGGGCGATGTGTACTTTATTGGTGAAGCGCAAATGTCGGGGGAGCAATCATCCCCACGATTTGATGAACAAGGTGTAGCCGCAACGTTGTATGCGCTAGCGTCGGCGCAGTCGTGTCGCTTTGGTGCACAAGCCATCCCTGCAAGCAGCTTAGGGCTCCCAAAAGAGCTGGCTAAAGTGATTGATGGCATGCTTTCTAAAAGTAAGGCACAACGTGATGGTGCCGGTGATTACTTTATGCGTAATATTACAACTATGGCTAAAGCGTACTTACCTGAGCTTGATAAAAAACAAAAAAAAGCAGATATTCCTTTTTGGTATGGCAAGGCCGAGCAACCCGACACGGTTGTATATAGTTCACGAAAACAGTTTTTACGCCAGGCCGATCATAATCAGCAATTACTTGATATAAACGATGCTCAACTTGACCGTTATTATAAAGAGTTTTTGTTTGATACCGGCGATACCGAAAAAGCATTTTTAGCATCAATAAGCCGATTAGCTAAGTACCCTGTTGTTGGTGGGCTTAGTTTTCATTGGAAGGATGAGTCGATGTTTGTTGAATCGTCTTTAATTATGCATGACGAATCATTGGGTGATGCCTTTAGTGATGCGATTAATAACACGGTGATGCTTGCGCAAGCGATTAATCAAAAAGGGTTATTTAAGTGTTGTTTGTTTGATGCCCGTAAAACCATTCAATTAGAGCGAGATGGCACGGGTGCATTTAAGTTTGATAGCCTACCAGAGCTTGAATACGAAGTTGTAAGCATGAAGGTAAACGACATAACCCGCCCGCATTCATACTTTGAAGACGGTAAAGACCCTGATGAGCAACTACAGCTACCTAAAAAAGTTATTAAGTGCGTATTTGAGCTTAACCAAATTCATCATACGGGGTGTATTATTTTTGAAGCACTGCCGGACAGAATGAAGATTCACCATTACTACCGCTTACTCGATTCGAGTAAAGAGGTTGAGTTTAAACGTTTGCTAAATAAACTAATGCAATACGCGGTAAATATTACGGACGTGGGTGTTGCGGGCTTTATGAAACTCCCATATAAAAACACCCGTGAGTTTAGTTTATGTGAGCAGCAAGAAGAGCATTACTTTCCTAAAAACCCCAAGCTTGTACCTTTATAGAAAGAGCCCTTCACTAAAGAGTATTAAATAAGAAGTAAAATATAAAAAAGAGCACAAGTTTGTTTAACTTGTACTCTTTGCTACTTAATTATACGGTTAGGTTTTACTTCTTAAAACACCTTACTAAAGGGCGACGTTGGTGATAGCTCAAATTGATGAGTAAGTTTTTGCGTTTTATTAGTCGCTGATATTTGATAATGCTGCTTGTGCTCATTGTTACTAAATAGCTTAACGTTAAAGTTAACTTTAGTTAGTTTACTCGCAAGAGAGTAGCGACCAGTAATGGTTACTTGGTCTATATTGTCGCTTTTATGTGTATGCGACGCTTCTGGGTTTAGCAAAAGTCCGTCAATAGTAAATTTATACTGATGATCCGCTAAATAAACGTTCTTTTTAACTCGCTTACTTATTTGTTTTTTATGAGCATTAAACTCAACTATTGATACTTTGCCATCCTTATCTTCATCAACCCCTTTAAAAGCCGACATAGGGATTGAAAGCACAATAAACACGTTATTATCAACAAAATTCAGCGTACCGTGATCTGCAACCATTAAATGCGCGTTTGCTAAGGTTGGTGTACTCAGTAAGCACAAGGTGGTCATACTCAGTAGACCTCTTTTTATATAAGGCATAGCTTACTCCTAACTAAACTTCGCCTTTAACACAGCGTTGAAAAAACGGGTAAGTGTCTGTTGCGTAGTAGTGGTATATCCCATCAGGAAACTCAGGCGTTACACCAACGCGGCCATTACATTCATCTAAATCACCAGAGCCTGCTACGTATTCCCAATCTTGTGCAAATGTACCTAATGGGTATATATCGGTAGAAGGGCGGTTTGCGCTTACGGTTGTTACGCGTTGATAGCTACCGGTCATTGCGGTTAGGACTGAAGTTGCATCACTTGAGTCTGAATAGCCGTAACGTGCATAAATAGGAAAGCCATCTGCTGCCCAACCTATTAGAGTCATAGTGGTGCTATTGCCACCTCGCATTGCTACAAAGCCTTCAGGCATACCATGATAATGATATGTACCATCGGGTTGTACGTGTGCATTGTTGTCGTCTGTTCCAAAACTAAACGTGTCTTGGCTTAGGGCTTCTATATTCCAGTTGCCGCTATTGTCGCCTAAATCGCAATCGGTTCCAGAATCATCACAACTTCCGCCTGTACCAGCGTCTATTTTAATGCCATTAAGTACAACGCCTATCATTCCACGAGGACCACCAAGCATGGTTGCTTGTGTTGTTTCTATAGGCTCAAGTGTGTAGCTTTCATTTACTGATTGCTCAGAAATAGTATTTGGGTTATCAGCATTAGGGAATGTGCCTACTTCGTGATCGGGTATGCCATTAGCTACTAAGTCGCGTGTAGTTCCTGTGCATGACCAATCTGCAGCGCTGGTGGCTTGTACTGACTCTGACTCGTTATATTCACTGTAGCTATATTCACAAAGTACACTTTGGGTTGAAATGCTGGTACCTGTGCCATTATCTGTGGTGGTTTGTGATGAGGTTTCTGTAGTTTCTGAGCTATCAGCTATGCCTTCTCCACCTCCACATGCAACTAACGATGAAACAATTAAAGCAAGAGAAGTGAGCTTTAAAGCATTTATCCTATTTCGATTTTTATTATTAAGTGCGTATTGTTTCATTGCTGCCTACCTGATCAATTAAGTTACTCAAACAATAATCAGCAATTGTGCAAATAGTGTGTAAACAATGATGACAAATTAGCAATTATGTAAATAGGCGGAGTATTAAAGCTAAGTTGAGATTTAACTTTATGAGATTGTGTTTTATTTTAAAATTTCAAAAAGTTAAACTAATGCCAAAATAGCTAACATAAAAGGCTACCTTAATGGCTAAAACAAAACCTGTAGTGACGTTACAAAGTCACGGTATTTACTCTAAGTGGGATAGTGAAAGTAAAGCGTTGCCACAAATAGAGCAATTTACAACAAATGTAATAGCTGAGGTAGATATTGAGTTTGGCTTAATCGTAAATATCAAAAAAGGTAAAGGCGAAAAGCTTCATTATTGTATTTACCATCCTGATATTCCAAGTAGTAACGGTGATGTGATGGACCCTTTTGAAGGCGATGTATACGTTAAAAACAGTGATTGGAACTTTTATTTAGGCGATACACTTTGGCTGCCAATAGAAAATAAATTGGGTGATTGGCGAATGACGATTGAACTAAATGGAAAAATCATTGCTGATAAAACTTTTAATGTGGCATTAGAGGCAGAGCGCACTGAAACAGATTTTTGGAAAAACCGAGGGTACTAATTGTTATTTATTGGCTATGTGACGCGGATATAATTGAAGTTAATGAGAAAATAGTCGAAGAGCTATTTATAAACAGCTCTTCAACCTTAAATTAATAAGTTTTTAGTTACCCCAAGGGTTACTAGAATTAGAACGCTGTTTACGATCGCGAGCACGTTGCTTAGATTCTTTTTTCTCTACAATACGTTTAGCATCAACAAAACTAAGTTCACACGGCTCACCAGGTTTATGATCAGCGGGGATAACGCGATCTCGTGGCGGTAATTCGTATTGCACATCATCAGGCTTAGGTAAGTTTTTAAGACGATAAAGGTAAAAGTTATCTACTTTTTCTTGTGCCCATTGTGTTTTACGTAAAAATTTAACCGCAGACTTAACATCAGGATTATTTTTAAAGCAGTTAAGTTGTAAATAAGCGTGTAGGAGTTCCCACCCGTATTGTTCAACCAGCTCTTCAACCACTTGTTCTAATTTTACGCCTTGCAGTGGGTTATTACTGAAAAGTTCTTGGTTGCTCATAGGTGTTGCCTCATTATTAAAATACAAATTGCATTATAAATTTAATAACGAGGCTTTAACAGAGTAAATAGCTTAACTTTGGCAATTAACTACAACACGACCACGAATTTTTCCTTCCATAAGTTGCTCTGCATTATCAATTACGTGTTCAAGTGATATTTCTGTCGAAATTTTATCTAAATAATCAGCACTTACTAATTTAGCTAAGCGATCCCATGCTTCAATTCTGTCGGCTTTAGGACGCATTACGCTATCAATCCCTATAAGAGATACACCACGTAATATAAAGGGTGCCACCGATGCTGGTAAATCCATACCTTGCGCAAGTCCGCAGGCGGTTACTACACCCCCATACTTTAATGATGCACAAATATTGGCAAGTGTATGGCTACCTACTGAATCTATTGCCGCTGCAAATCGCTCTTTTTGCAAAGGCTTACCCGAGTTTGAAAGCTCGTTTCTGTCAATTACCTGCTTAGCGCCTAACTCTTTTAAATACTCACTTTGATCTAATCGACCCGTTGCCGCTGTTACGTTAAACCCAAGTTGGTTTAGTAAATAAATAGCAAAACTGCCTACGCCACCATTAGCACCAGTTACCAGTACTTCGCCAGATTCAGGCGTAATACCTTGTTTTTGAAGTGCTATAACACTTAGCATGGCGGTATAACCGGCTGTACCTATTTGCATCGCTTGCTTTGGTGAAATACCTGAAGGCAAGGGGATTAACCAATCGCTATTAAGTGCTGCTTTTTGAGCAAGCCCGCCCCAATGTTTTTCACCTACACCAAAGCCATTTAATATTACGTTATCGCCGTTTTTAAATTCATCGCTGGTGGAATTTGTAACCGTACCCACTAAATCAATACCTGGCACCATAGGAAAACTGCGTACAACGGGGCCTTTGCCAGTAATTGCTAAACCATCTTTATAGTTAAGTGTGCTGTATAGCACGTCGATAGATACGTTTTCGTTTGGTAAATCACTATTTTCGATAGTTGATAATGAAGCGCTATAGTTATTATCTTCTTTATTAATAACAATGGCTTTAATTGGGTTACTCATGGGATATCCTTTTAGACCGATCGTCTTTTAATTGGTAAATAAAAACGCATTAGGTTAATAATGCGCGTAAAAACATTTCTGTATACAAAGTAAGTGGAGTATTTGATTTTGTGAGCTTGGCGCGCATAACAGCACCTTCCCAGCCAATCCAAAAGTACTCACTCATCAATTTTGTATTTACATGGCTTGCAATAGTGCCTTGTTGCTTAGCTTGGTTTAAGCAAACCTCTACATGGTTTTGCCAAGCGGTGTAGCTTTGCATTAATCTGGTTTTAAACTCATCACTTAAATGATTAAGCTCTTGATTTAAGTTACCGACTAAACAGCCACGTTTGTAATCGTATTTTTTCATCCCTTTAATTGCGCTTTGAGTAAAATTAACGATTCGCTCAAGTGGGGGAACATCTTCTTGGTGTAGGTAATGGGTAAGCTTGGCAATAAAATAACTGTCGTATGCATCAACTAACGCAATACCGTAGGCTTCTTTACTTTTAAAGTAATGATAAAAAGAGCCTTTAGGTACAGCCGCTTTTTTTAAAATTGTATCGAGCCCCGTGGCGCTAAAACCAAATTCAGTTAGGGTTTCTAGGCCCGTGCGAATAAGTAACGCTTTTGTATCGGCGTTTTCTCTGGCTATTTTAGGTGGGCGACCACGGCGTATTGGTGTTGATGTATTTTTGTTCATGAACATATATTAGACCGATCGACTTTAAATAATCAAGTATAAATTTAAATTGTTTAAAAATAGTTCAAATTTAGGGGCGGGCTACTAATTTAAGATTAATGAAATAAAAGTGTCACGATTACATTTTTGTTTGGAACTTAGTCAATATTAGTCGGTCACAATTAAAGCACACAAGTGCTTTTTAGCGATTATTAAATCGCCAATTTGTTATTACGAACCGGTCAAATTAAATGTTGTATGACCACTTACTTTTTTAAATGTTAATTCATTTTTGCATCAGCAGCTTAGTTAAAGTCAAACAATTTAATTGCTTTTACAATTTGAATTTTACATTTTTATTAAC
This sequence comes from Pseudoalteromonas sp. SWXJZ10B, assembly GCF_015864475.1. Lineage (NCBI taxonomy): Bacteria > Pseudomonadati > Pseudomonadota > Gammaproteobacteria > Alteromonadales > Pseudoalteromonadaceae > Pseudoalteromonas > Pseudoalteromonas sp. SWXJZ10B. The sequence continues at coordinate 222,719 of NZ_JADYXD010000006.1, read as the reverse complement.
TATTCATTAAATGTAGATTTCACTAATGCTACACAATATATAAATAAAAAGGTGAGGATATTACCGATGAAGAGACAGAAAAGAGATCGTTTAGAAAGAGCTCATTCTCAAGGTTTTAAAGCAGGTTTAGCAGGTCGCTCAAAAGAGCTATGCCCTTATCAACAAGTAGATCCAAAATCAGAGTGGTTAGGAGGTTGGCGTGAAGCGATTGAAAACCGCAACATGTACAAAACCTAAAATCAATAATCGAATTTAAGCAAAAAGGCCTCCACATTGGAGGCCTTTTTGTTTGTGCATTTAAAAATTAAAACGCACTAGTGTCTTGGAATAAGCCCACTTTTAAATCTTTTGCTTCGTAGATTACTCGGCCATCTACTTCTACAGTGCCATCAGCAACGCCCATAAATAATTTACGTTTAATTACGCGTTTCATTACAAGGCGATAAGTTACTTTTTTATTAGTAGGTAAAATTTGGCCAGTAAATTTAACTTCACCCACACCCAGCGCACGGCCAAGACCTGGGCCACCAGACCAACCTAAGTAAAAGCCAACTAGTTGCCACATAGCATCTAATCCTAAACAACCTGGCATTACTGGGTCGCCTTTAAAATGGCAATCGAAAAACCACAGGCTAGGGTCAATATCAAGCTCAGCAACAATTTCACCTTTACCATGAATTCCGCCATCAGCAGTAATAGAGGTAATGCGGTCCATCATTAACATGTTGTCACTTGGTAAACGGCAGTTGCCTTCACCAAACATTTCACCTTGACCACACAGGATCAAATCTTCTTTTGTATAGCTATTTTTAGGTTCCATAACACTTATCTTCGCTTAGAAATTGCCAAGTACTTTAGCGTACACTTGTACGCTAAACAACTCGGAGCAGTTAAAAAATCAAAATATTGCATATTAAATCATCAATCAATCAGCGCGATTGGTTTTTGCACTATAAAACCGCGCAATTACAATCAGAAATCATTATAATTAACGCTGTCTTATAACCAGTCTAAAGGAAGTTTATGATCCTTTTTGTTAACTCACTAACTGTGATTGATTTTTCTTACTTATGTAACAAACGCGGCGCCGTTGGCGAGAGCTGGATTGTTGATTTAACTTTGCACGGTAAACTTAACGAAGAGTCTATGGTTTTAGACTTTGGTTTAGTTAAAAAGCAAATTAAAGGCATTATAGATGAGTGTATTGATCACCGTTTAGCAATTCCTACGGGCCTTAATGGCACTGTATCTGAATTTAACGAGCATAAAACACTCGACTGTACATTTGGTGAAAACAACCACTTAGCTATGAGTGCTCCTCATCAAGCTTATTGCATGATTAACGCAGACGAAGTAACGGTTGAATCGGTTACTGAATTTTTAATTGCGACTATTTTACCGAAGCTACCAGATAACATTGAAAAAATTGAGTTGTCTCTTAAGCCTGAGCACAGCCAAAGCTTTTACTATCATTACAGCCATGGCCTTAAAAAGCATGACGGTAATTGCCAACGTATTATTCATGGGCATCGTTCTCAAATTGGTATTAGCCTAGACGGCATCTCTATGCCGCGCTTGCAAAAAGAATGGTCTCAAAAGTGGGAAGATATTTACTTAGCCACCAGTGAAGATCAAATTAACGCACCTGATTTAAAACACATAACAGCCAAAGCGGGTGATGTATGTTTTGCTTATACGTCGGCACAAGGCTATTTTGAAATGGCTATTAGCGAATCCCGTTGCGACATTTTACCAGTAGACACCACTGTAGAATGTATTGCTGAACATGTAGCTGGCCAAATTAAAGCTCAATATCCAGAAAAAGCAGTGAAAGTGACCGCTTATGAAGGTGTTGGAAAAGGATCGATTAGTTATGTTTAAAACATTTTTAGCAACAGCGCTTGTTGCCTCTGCTAGCTTTAGTGCTATGGCGCTTGAGTTAAAAGGGCATTTAACACAAGGCGGTTTAGTTACTGGAAAGCTAGAAAACGCTAAATCAGTAAGCTTAGATGGCAAAAGCTTAAAACTTTCGCCAAATGGTGACTTTGTATTTGGTTTTGGGCGTGACGCTGAAACGACTCATACTTTAAAATGGGTAGATAACACGGGTAAATCGCATTCTCAGCCGCTAGCCATAACTAAGCGTGAATATGAAATTGATAAAATTACCGGCGTGGCTAAGAAGTATGTTTCACCGGCAAAAGAAGTCAGTGCACGTATAAGCCGCGAAGCAGTTGCTGTTCGTAAAGCGAGAGAAGTAGACTCTGATTTACTGTACTTTTTAGACCCTGTGTTAAAGCCTGCAGAAGGGCGTATATCGGGTGTTTATGGTAGTCAGCGCTATTTTAATGGCGAGCCTCGTCGTCCGCACTTTGGCTTAGACATTGCTAATAAAACAGGCTCTCCTGTTTACGCGCCTATTAGTGGTACCGTGGTATTTGCTGAACCTGATTTATACTACTCAGGCGGTACATTAATTATTGATCATGGCCATGGCATTACCTCAACTTACATTCACTTAAGTAAGCTTGATGTAAAAGTGGGTGACAAAATTGAGCAAGGTAACAAAGTGGCTGAAATTGGTGCAACAGGGCGTGTAACGGGTCCTCACCTAGATTGGCGTTTTAACTGGAAAGGCGAACGCCTCGATCCTGCATTACTAATGCAAGATACATTAGCAAACAAAAAGTAGAGATTATGACTGACGTAAATCGCGATGCAATAATTGCTCAGCGTATTGAAGACTCAACTACATCGGTTACTAAGACCGTGTTTCCTGGGCGTACTAATCATCACAATACTTTATTTGGTGGTGATGCACTGGCGTGGATGGATGAAGTGGCATTTATAGCAGCGACTCGTTTTTGCCGTAAGCCTTTGGTTACCATATCTTCCGATAGAGTTGATTTTAAAGAAGCGATACCAGCAGGTACTTTTGCAGAGTTAATTGCTAAAGTAGTCCATGTAGGTAACACCAGCTTAAAAGTTGATGTAGATATACTATTAGAAACTATGCACAGAGATGATAAGCACTCTGCCATTAGTGGTAGCTTTACGTTTGTTGCTGTCGATGATAATCACAGACCAACACCGGTAGTATGCGATAAAATGATTTATGGTTTTGAGTAATTTAGAGCTTTAAAGACGCGGTAGAGTAACATTATATAAGCACCTTAATTGGTGCTTATATAAAAAACCATAAAGAACACATCATAATAAATAATTATTAAATGTAATCTCAACACCTCAGTTAATATTTACTAATAAACTAATCAAAATAAAAGAGAAATTGATAGGGATAAGAGTTGTTAGAAGCAAAAAAGGTATGCTTTAAACATACCTTTTTAGTTACATTTAGCTTTTAATTAAATTTACGAATACTTATATGCATACATACTACTTAAAGCACCATTGCTGCAATCCAGCCAAATATCAGCAGTGGAATGTTAAAGTGAATAAACGTTGGAATAACAGAGTCTCTAATATGGTCGTGCTGGCCATCGGCATTTAAACCTGATGTTGGTCCAAGCGTTGAGTCTGAAGCAGGGGAGCCTGCATCACCTAAAGCGCCCGCAGTACCAACAAGTGCAGCGGTTGCCATAACAGAAAACCCGAGGTCTAAACACAAAGGAACAAACAAAGTTGCAATAATAGGCACTGTTGAAAACGAGCTACCAATTCCCATTGTAATTAATAACCCGACTAACAAAATAACACCGGCGGCCAAAGGTTTATTACCATCAAAAAGTGCGGCTGTGCTGTGTACTAAGCTCGCTACGTCGCCAGTGGCCTGCATAACCGATGCAAAGCCTTGTGCCGATATCATAATAAAACCAATCATCGCCATCATCGCAACGCCTTTACTAAATACGTCGCCGTTTTCTTCCCACTTAACTACACCAAATACACTAAATATCATTACACCTACTAAACCGCCTAAAATCATTGAGCCACTTAGGTTTTGTGCAACAAGTGAGGCAAGTACCGCACATAGCCCTACGATCATTACTTTTTTAGGGTTTTCTACCTCAGCCGATTTACTCTGAGTTGTTAATGGGAGCTCTGTGTATTCGCGACGTTTTTTGTAGGTAATAAATACCGCAATAAGTAATCCAATAAACATACCTAATGCAGGAATTATCATCGCCATAGGGACTTGTGTATTTACAATGTCTAGGCCGTTATCAACTAGATTTTTATGTAAAATAGAATACAAGTAAATACCACCAAAACCATAAGGCAGCACCATATAAGAGGTTGCTAATCCAAATGTTAAAATACACGCTATAGCACGCCTGTCTAACCTTAACTGATTAAAAACCACGAGTAGTGGAGGAATTAAAATAGGAATAAAGGCAATATGCACAGGCACTAAGTTTTGAGAAGAAATCGCACAGCCTAAAATAATCAATAAAATAAAGTAGCTTAAAAACGTTTCATTACCGCTGCCTTTTGCATTTACTTTGGCAAGTAATTTATCGGCAAGTATGCGTGTTAAACCCGACTTAGAAATAGCAACGGCAAATGCACCGAGCATAGCGTAGCTCAGTGCAATTTCGGCGCCCGCAGAAAGGCCAGAATTAAATGCATCAACACTTTCTTTTATGCCCAATCCTGCGGTTAAACCCGCAACTAAAGCACTTATAATCATAGCTACAATGACGTTAACGCGGGCCAAAGATAGCCCGAGCATTAAAATAACGCCTATAACAACAGCATTCATAGTATTCTCATTTGGATGTTTTAATTAATTTTATCAGATCTTTAGCCTGAGTTTTACGCTCTTTAGTAAAAGGTTTTTTACCATAGCGTACTTGGTTAAATAATTGGCTAAAAGTGTTTATTGATTGAGCAGCTTGAGGTTTTTGATAAGCATATAGCTGTAATCTTTGGCTGGGTGTTAAATGCTCGGGCGTATTAAACTTCTGTTTTTTTGCCCATGCTTGTATTTCATTAAACTCTTTTACCATAGGCGCTAATTTAGCCGGGCGCTTTGGTAAGTTTAAATAAACAAAGTAACCAACAAAACAAAAACCTACAGTGAGTAATACCATTAATGGAACAAGCCAAATGTTTTTACTACCAAAAAGAGATTTTAAAAAATCGTTTTGTTTTTCTTCATCAAAGCCAAGTACCCAGCTAGACCATTGATAATCTAAATTCTCGAGCTCTAGCCTTAACCAATTAATACCCGGAAAATCACTTAAGCTCACTAATCCAAAATCTAGATTACTTTTAAATTCTGTATTTAGTTCTTCGTTTTGTGAAAGTGAACCATTTAAGCGCTCTGGTGCAACAACAGCAGTTGCATCAAAAATAACCCAACCTTCGTTTTGTAAATATACTTCTACCCACGCGTGTGCGTCGTACTGGCGAACAGTCAGCGTATTATTATCTTGATTTAGTTCACCACCTAAATAGCCACTGACTAATCGAGCGGGTATACCAGCAGTTCTGAAAATATAAGCCGCAGCACTCGCGTAATGGCCGCAAAAGCCTCGTTTATTATCAAATAAAAATTGATCAATCGTGTTATCACCACTCATAGGTGTAGGGGTTAGCGTGTAAGTAAATCCTTTATTTACAAAATATTGCAATAGGCTATTATAAAATTCACGGTCAGAGTGTGTATTTTTCTTTAGGTTTTTAGCAAGTGATGATGTTTTAACATTCTCTTTATGAGCTAGATATTTGTAGCGTTTTTCTTCAAATTGTCCAAGTGGTAAAGCTGAAAAACTAAAGCTGTTTACATCGTATTGTAAGCTTTTAGCTTGGCGGCTTTTTTTTCGTAATAAACCGAGTGAATTACCTTCAACATTTTGTGAGTTGCTGCTTGAATACGCTAAACCATAGAGCCATTTTTGCGTAGCGGGCTCAGTAATAATTGAGTAGCTTGCAATAAGTTGCTCGTCATTAGTACTCTTAATATTACTTTTTAAATTATTATATTTTAAAAAGTCAGACGTTAGCCACGCATTGCCATTAAATTCATCATGCACTATTGCTCGCCAGTAATAAGGGGCTACAGGTTTTACTTCGTTAAATTTAGCTCTAAACACCAGCTCATCTGAATTTGAAAGTTTTGCAATATCGAATGGATCGACTTGTTCAGAAAGCCCTGTTTTTGCAAGCTTAGGCCCAGGAAGCTGCCAAAAGGCGGGCATTTTTGGTAAAAAAAGTAGTAAAAATATAGCCAATGGAAGCGCTAAAAGTAGTAATTTACCACTTTGCTTAGAGGCTATTTTTAAATTATGTTTGGATTCGAGTAAGCCAAGTACTGCAAAGTTTAATATGTATAAACCACTTACAGTTAAAGTCGTTAAAATGCTTTGGTTAAATAAATACACCGATGAGAGTGAAAAAAATGTAAGCGTTGTAATTACATGATAGTGTTTTTTGGTTTTAGCCTGCAGCAGCTTAAATAAACTAGCAAGCAGTAACATAGCTACAAATAAAATAACCGTATCCGACATGCCTACTGTGTAGAGCATTAAACCTAGTGACACACCTGCGAGTATATTTGCCAGCCAAGCATTTGGCTTTGGTTTATTACTCAGCGTTATGTAAAAATTCCATGCACAAATAAGTGCAAGTACGCCTACAAAAACCAACGGTAAATGCGCTATAAAAAATACAATCAAACATGCATATATAAAACACAGTGAGTAATTTATTATTTTTTCGTTTTTGAGTATGCCCATTACACACCACCATTAAATGAACATAATAACTCTAAGCATTGCTGCTTATGCTGCTGCCCGGTATTAGTATTTATTGTTTTACCAGGTAGCTTTAACATAAAAGGCATGTTTTGCTCGGTTGCTTCACATACTAAAAAGCATAATTGGCTTAAACGTTGTTCTGTATCCCCATTCATCAATGTAAAATCGAATAGGGCATTCGCGGTTTTAAAATCTGCAAACTCTTTGACTAATAGTTGTTGTGTTTTAGCGTAATGCTTCCACGATATTCTTTGTAAACCCATCTCAGGTAAATGTGGGATTAACGACTCAAACTCTTCGCTACCCGATTCTTTTGATATCCCTTTATCAGCTTGTTCGTCAAGCATTGAGGTATGTGTATCACTAAGTACTTGTTCAAGCGACGGGTATACAAAAATATCTGTTTGTAATTGAATGTAGCTCCAAACAGTAATTAAACCAAACGGATAGTTACTCGAAATTTTAATGCGTTGTACTGCATATTTACCGCGTGAGCTATAAGGAAAGTTAAGTGTGAGTAGCTGCGTTTTACTATCCACTTCATCAGTATGTTGTTGAGTTTGTTCACTACCTTGATACGTTAAATTAATAGATTGGGTAACTGAGGGGCTTTGTAATTCAAATCGAATACTTGGCTTTTGAGGCGAGTAACTATTAAACGCATCTTTAAATTTAACCGTTAAGCCTTTGGCGTTGCTGTAACCCATTAGCACAGCAATAATTATTACCACAAACATAAGGTAGGACATTATTAAAATTAAATTATTTTGATAATTAATACCCATCACAAAGTTTAAAATAGCCACAATAACAAAGTACCAGCCAAGGGATGACGGCAATACATAAATTGTTCTGTGTTCAAGTGTAATTGAGTTTTTTAAATGTTTATTTTTTAATAACTTATTAAATACACTTTGCTTAAATGACTTAAATAAAGAAGGGCGTTTAACTATTTTTTTTGGCATAAAAGTTTATACCGGAACTAAAACGTTTTTTAAAATATCGTTTACCTGTGATTCACCCGATTCATTATGTAAACCTAATCGATGCTGACACACACTTGCAAATACGGCTTGAACATCTTCTGGCATTACAAAATCACGGCCATCAATAAAAGCCCATGACTTAGCTGCTTTAGCCAAAGCCATACTTGCACGCGGTGATAGCGATGCTGCAAACGCATTGCTCGTACGAGTGTAATTAACTAGTTCAATAATGTAGTCAACCACTGGACTACTTAGTGTGATTTTGCTTATTTTGGATTGAATTTCAGCAAGCTCTTGTTTGTTAATTCGCTGCGGTAATTGGCTGTAATCTCGTTTTTGCATATTCAAAATTAAGCGTTTTTCGGCCTCTTTAGGAGGAAACCCCAAGCTTATACGCATTAAAAAACGGTCTAATTGCGACTCGGGTAACGGATAAGTACCCGATTGATAAAGCGGGTTTTGTGTTGCAATAACAAAAAATGGATTTGGCAGCGTATATTTTTTACCATCTATTGTTACTTGCTGCTCTTCCATTGCTTCAAGCAACGCACTCTGTGTTTTAGGCCCTGCGCGGTTTATTTCATCAGCTAAAACTACTTGGCTAAATATAGGACCTTTATGAAACGTAAAGCTATGCTCGGTAGAATTAAATACATTAGTACCCAAAATATCAGCAGGAAGAAGATCACTAGTAAATTGTATGCGTTGATACGATAAACCTAGCACAGCCGACAATGCATGAGAAAGGGTGGTTTTTCCCATACCTGGCAAATCTTCAATGAGTAAATGTCCCTCACTAAATAAACAAGTAAGTGCCAGTTTTATTTGTTGCTGTTTACCAAATATAACACTCGAAAGATCTTCTATAATCGCAGTAACAGTGCTTTGCATGTTAACCTTATTATTATTCTATTATTTCAAGACGCTTCATTACGGTGTCTACTTTTTTTGTATTAAATGGTTTTGCAATGAAGCCTTTAGCACCCATTTCCCACGTATTTTGCACGTTTTCGAGGCTATTATGGCCAGAGCACATAACAACATGAGTATGCGGGTAGGTACTATTAATGTATTCCAATATATCCGTACCGTCAGAGTCAGGTAAATCAACGTCTATAAATATAACGCCTGGCGGTTTATTGTCCATAATAGGTTTGGCAGAGCTAAAATCAGCACTCTCTAATATATCTTCAAACCCTAAGTCAGTTAAAATTTGGTTTAGATAATCACGAATTTCCTTAACGTCATCAATAATGAGGATGGGCTCTAGCGGGCGAACAAATTCCATATGTAGGTTACTTCTATTTTGAATACATCTAAGTGCTTTAATACTAAGCTAACCCCATCATAAGCTCAAGAACGTTACTTAAAAAACACTAATAAATAAACTGTTTATAGGTTTGCCCAACAACCTATTTTTAAAGGATTACCTGCTTTCATAGCTTCTACTAACTTATATTTTTATTAATTGTATTGAACAATAATGACGTATCTACAATAAATCCCTTAATCCTACACTTTATTTCCTCAAAATCTGATGTAACAAATTTGCTACTTAACTTATTGATTCAAAAATATTTACATAAAAATTCGATTTTTTGTAAACGTTTTGTAATAAAAAATCGTTGACCTTCTAAATTCATTCTGTGATTATGCTCAGTAGATGGGCTTATGCTCACAAGTGCAATTTCATTAACTATTTAATGTTTTGCTCAGCCAGCCTCATCTATACACACTGAATTAATACCAATTTCATTAAATGAATATGCAATTTAATAAAGTTGGCATCACACACCACACTAAATAAAGAGCTTATTATGTTGAATAATAAAAAGACTAAATTTGCAATTTCTCTCATAGCGGCAGCTATGGCTACATCGGCTCCAGCACAGGCTGATATTTCTGAATATTTAGATCGCGTTGACGTAGACTTTTTACTAATGCAAAACTTTCAGTCAATTCAAGCTAAAGACGGCGCATTTCGTCCAGAAGATGAAGAACAAGAATCAGGATTTGGCCGTATTAGAGCTAATCTAATGCTTAAATTTCATATTAACGAGTTCATCACTGCCGATATAGATATTGCAGAAGAGCCTAATGACTTTGGTGGCGAAGATCGTGACTTTTCATTTCACAACGATTTTGCAGGTGTTGAATTTGACCTACTAGGTCTTTATGGCACACCAAAAGAAAACGCAAATTTAACACTGCGTTTGGGTAATATTGGTGGCTCACCATTTCAATTTAAAGGTTTTCAAGACGGCGCAGATAACCAAAGTAATGCACTTATTGGTAATGGTATTACCGATTACGCAACCGCAGAAAACGGCGCACAGCTAAGTTACAGCGAAACTTTCGATAGTGGTGTAGTACGTGCTTATAATGTTACAGGTCACATTACGACTTCAAGTTTCGGTGAAGCGTTTCAAGAAGACAGAGGTTATAACTACCGACTTCAAGGTACTCTAGAATTTGAAGGTGGCTTTAAAGCAGGTTTAAACTTATTAAAAGCCAATCAAGGCGACCAGTTACGTTTTGAAAACGGTGTAGCCAGTCTTGATGGTGTAACCACAACAAACTATCGCTTTGGCGATGGTGAAAACTATAACTTCTCAGCGTCACCTTCGAACGAGCGTGACACTCATGTTGGCGCAATGCCAGGGCTTGAGCAATCAATCATCCAGCTTAACTTAGCTTATCAACCATCTGACGAAACTAGCTTAATTTTTATGGTTGGTAAATCATCTGATGACTACACGTTCGCAGATGCCGCTGGTAATGCAGTTGCCGGTATTACCTACTTTGGTACAAACGGCATAGCTGATGAAAATGGCACGACTTTTGATTCAAACAGTGTAATAGAAGGCGACTCATCGGTTGAGTACTTCGTGTTTGAAGCACAACAATATCTAATCCCTAAAAAGCTATATGTAGCGGCTCGTTATGCAGAAGCCGAAAACACTTCCGACTTAATTGAACAGACAGACAACACAGTAGAGCGTATTCAAGTAGCCGCAGGTTACTGGTTTAACGATAAAACGCTTTTAAAAGTTGAGTATGTTAACCAAGTAGAAGGTGTTAATTCGGGCGGCCAAATCGGTAAAGGATTTGACGGCTTCACTTCTGAAATATCTGTTAAATTTTAAGTCATTATCCAACTAGTCTAACTATTTATACAAAGGACCTAAAAAGGCACTTTGCGGGCAGTTTTATGCGTTAAAACTGCCATAAATAGAATTGGTAATTGATTGAAATTTAATAGCACTTGTTAAAACATAATGTGTATGGGGAATACCCGATGAAAAATAAATTAATTATGCTCGCGTGTGGCTTTATAAGCATGGGCGCTGTTGCAAAAGAAACGATTACAATAGCCACTGTAAATAATGGTGATATGATTACCATGAAAGAATTAAGCAGTGACTTTACCAGCCAAAACCCTGACATAGACCTAAAATGGGTAACGCTAGAAGAAAACATTCTTCGCCAACGTGTCACTACCGATGTAGCAACAAAAGGCGGCCAATACGATGTAATGACCATAGGTACTTATGAAGTACCTATTTGGGGCAAGCAAAATTGGCTAAAAGAGCTGGATAATTTAGGTGAAAACTACGATTTAGACGATTTAATACCTGCAATCCGAAGCGGTTTAACGATTAACGATAAGCTTTATGCTGCACCATTTTATGGTGAAAGTTCAATGGTTATGTACCGCACTGACTTAATGGAAAAAGCAGGGCTAACTATGCCTAAAGCCCCAACATGGGACTTTATACGCAAAGCTGCTAAAGCGATGACCGATAAAAAAGAAGGTGTTTATGGCCTTTGTCTACGTGGTAAAGCAGGTTGGGGCGAAAACGTTGCGCTTATTACATCCATGGCAAATTCGTTTGGTGCTCGTTGGTTTGATGAAAACTGGAAGCCACAGTTTAATACCCCAGAGTGGGAAAATACCCTTCAGTATTATGTCGATGTGATGAAAGAATCTGGTCCTGCTGGTTCATCTGCAAACGGTTTTAATGAAAACCTTGCACTATTTCAAACCGGAAAATGTGGTATTTGGATTGATGCAACCGTTGCAGGCGCATTTGTTACTAACAAAAAAGATTCAGAAGTTGCCGATAAAGTAGGGTTTGCACTTGCGCCAGATAACGGTCTGGGTAAACGCGGTAACTGGTTATGGTCTTGGACTTTAGCCGTACCGGCAAGCAGCAAAAAACCAGATGCCGCAATGAAATTTATTAGCTGGGCAACATCTAAAGAATACACTCAACTTGTAGCCGACAAAAAAGGTTGGGCAAAAGTACCGCCAGGTACACGTAAATCACTTTACAGTAATCAAAAGTACATGGACGCAGCACCGTTTGCGCAAATTACCTTAGATTCTATTCAATCTGCAGATCCTAAAAATCCAACCGTTAAACCGGTGCCTTATGTAGGTATTCAGTTTGTTGCTATTCCTGAGTTTCAAGGAATTGGTACAGCTGTTGGGCAACAATTCTCAGCAGCATTAACTGGCCAAATGAGCGTTAAGCAAGCGCTTAGAACGTCTCAGCACCTTGTTGAGCGAACAATGCGTAAAGCTCGCTATCCTAAATAGCATGTAATGGGCGGGTAAGTACTCAAACTTACCCAATATTTTATGTCAACTCTATTTACTTGTTAGTTATAAACGCTATCAAGGGTTTCTGATTTTCACTCGGTAGCTAAGAGTAAATAGTATTGGCTTTTTTAAGGTCACCTTTATGGCAACAACTAACTCGCGCACGCTTGCTCGGTTTATGCTTCTTCCTAGTGTAATTTTATTACTTGCTTGGATGATAGTTCCGCTGTGTATGACACTGTATTTTTCATTTATTGATTACAACTTACTCGTTCCAGGGGATAAAGAGTTTGTAGGCTTTTTAAACTATGAATTTTTTCTAACTGATCCGGCTTTTTTTGAATCATTTTTTAACACGCTTTACCTAGTAACTGGGGTTTTACTTATCACTATTTGTGGTGGTATTGGCTTAGCTATTTTACTAGACCAAGCAATATGGGGACGAAACTACGTTCGCATTATGGTATTAGCTCCATTTTTTGTAATGCCAACTGTGTCGGCATTGGTATGGAAAAACATGCTAATGAACCCAGTTAATGGCTTATTTGCACACTTTGCGATTTGGCTTGGCTTTGAACCTATCGACTTTTTTGCTCAAATGCCGTTATTTTCAATCATCATAATTGTGTCTTGGCAGTGGTTACCGTTTGCAGCTTTAATACTGCTAACAGCAATACAATCATTAGACCGCGAACAACTAGAAGCGGCTGATTTGGACGGAGCTGGCCCATTTAGTAAGTTCTTTTACATCGTTTTACCGCACTTATCGCGCGCTGTAACTGCGGTTATATTAATCGAAACTATATTTTTACTGTCAATTTTTGCTGAAATATTAGTCACAACTAGTGGCGGTCCTGGTTATTCGTCAACCAATATAACGTACTTAATTTATACGCAATCGCTACTTCAGTTTGATGTAGGCGGCGGTTCGGCAGGGGGCATAGTTGCAGTTATTATTGCAAATATAGTCGCTATATTTTTAATGCGCTTAATTGGCAAAAACTTGGAGGGTTAATTATGACTATAAAAGATAGCCGTCGTTCCAAACTAATTTATACCATTGCTGCATGGACAATAAGCGGCATGATTTTCTTTCCAATTTTATGGACGTTAATCACCAGTTTTAAAACGGAAGCCGAAGCAATTTCAGCAAGCCCAAGCTTATATGCGTTTGATTGGACGCTCGAAAATTACCGCGATGTACTGTCGCGTTCGCCATACTTTACCCATTTTTGGAATTCTGTGGTTATATCGCTAGGTTCAAGTTTACTAGGGTTATTAATTGCGGTACCTGCTGCGTGGTCTATGGCTTTTGTACAAACTAAAAAAACAAAGCATTTATTAATGTGGATGCTTTCAACCAAAATGTTACCGCCAGTAGGCGTACTTATTCCGATTTATTTATTGTTTCGTGACTTTGCGTTACTCGATACAAAATTAGGTTTAGTGATTGTAATGACACTCATTAACTTACCAATAATGGTATGGATACTTTACACCTACTTTAGAGAAATACCAAACGAAATACTTGAAGCTTCTCGTATGGATGGCGCAACAATTGGTGAAGAAATATTCCATGTTTTATTGCCAATAGCCTTACCGGGTATAGCCTCAACGCTATTACTCAATGTTATTTTGTCGTGGAACGAAGCGTTTTGGACACTTATTTTAACCGCTGCAAATGCTGCACCTTTAACGGCATTTATTGCCAGTTACTCAAGCCCTGAGGGGTTATTTTACGCTAAGTTATCGGCAGCATCTGCCATGGCCATTGTGCCAATTTTAATACTTGGTTGGTTTAGTCAAAAACAATTAGTGCGTGGATTAAGTTTCGGCGCAGTAAAATAGGAGAATACACATGGGCAGCATCACACTAAAACAAGTCACTAAAAACTTTGATGAAGTAAACGTAATTAAACCGCTCGACTTAGAAATTAAAGACGGTGAGTTTATCGTTTTTGTCGGTCCGTCGGGCTGTGGTAAATCAACATTATTACGTATGATCGCAGGTCTTGAAGATACCACCAGTGGTAATATAGAAATTGACGGCATTGACGCTACAAAAACACCGCCTGCAAAAAGAGGCTTAGCAATGGTGTTTCAATCCTATGCGTTATATCCGCATATGACAGTGCGTAACAATATTGCTTTTCCTTTAAAAAGAGCCAAGGTTAGCCCTGCAGAAATCGAAAGTAAAATTGCTAATGCCGCTAAAATACTTAATTTGACCGATTATTTAGACCGAAAGCCTGGGCAATTGTCGGGCGGTCAGCGCCAGCGTGTAGCGATAGGGCGCGCAATTGTACGTCAGCCTTCGGCATTTTTATTTGACGAACCACTTTCAAATCTTGATGCGTCACTACGTGTAAATATGCGTTTAGAAATATCTGAATTACATAAAAGTTTAGCTACAACAATGATTTATGTTACACACGATCAGGTTGAAGCCATGACAATGGCAGATAGAATCGCGGTATTTAATGCCGGTATTATTGAACAAGTAGGCACACCTTTAGAGCTTTATAAAAACCCTGTAAACAAATTTGTAGCTGGTTTTATTGGTTCGCCAAAAATGAATTTTATAGATGCTCCACAAAATGAAGATGCGAATGTTAGCTGTATTGGTATACGACCAGAGCATATAACACTCTCTACTGAGCAAGGTACTTGGGCTGGAACTGTAGGTGTAATTGAGCATTTAGGATCGGAGAGCTTTTTACATATAAATATTGAAGGCAAAGGGACCGTAACAGTAAAAGCAGATGGTGATTGCCCATTAAAATATGGCGACAGTATTTACCTAAGCGCACCAGCAGATAAAGTATTAAAGTTTGATAATAACGGTTTAACTATTCGCTAAAGCCAATTTTTAATTACCTTAAATAGCACCTTTATAAGGGTGCTATTAACTAAATTCTAATTACATAATCCTATGAAACCGAGGTATTTTTTATTAAGGAATGGTATATTTACAATTATAAATAACAAAAACGTTATTGATAAATAGATATTCCAAAATTAATAAAATAATTTATATAGCAGCACATATAATTAAAATTATGTAATGAAAATAAGGATTTAGTTTTCCTTCTATTTTAAGAGGTTTACGTGGTAAAGCTATCAAATACAGAAATTAGAAAGCTAGATGATGCAGCCAGAGCAGGGTGGTTATATTATGTTGGCGGTAACACACAAGATGAAATTGCTAAAAAGCTAAATATATCTCGTCAATCTGCACAAAGAATGGTCGCATTATCTGTGAGCCAAGGTCTAATTAAAGTTAGACTTGACCACCCGATTGCTAAATGTATGGACTTGGCCGAAAAATTAAAAAGCCGTTTTGGGTTAGATTCGTGTGAAGTTGTACCGAGCGATCCGTCTGAACCATCGTCTACGCTTGGTTTGGCTCAAGCTGGCGCGGCTGAAATAGAACGTCATTTAAAATCAGAACAACCCAAAGTACTTGCTATGGGAACCGGTCGAGTTTTACGTTCATGTGTAGATGAGCTAAGAACTGTTGATTGTCCGCAACATAAAATTGTAGCAATGCTAGGTAATATGGCTTTGGATGGATCGGCTTCACCTTATGATGTTGTAGTAAGAATGGCCGAACACACCAATGCAAAACATTACCCAATGCCATTGCCAGTTTTACCAAGAAGTATTGAAGAAAAAGAACAGTTACATGCACAACAAAATATTACCGGTAATTTAAAACTCGCTAAAGATGCCGATGTAACATTTGTGGGTATTGGTAGCTTAGGTGAAAAATCGCCATTACATATAGATGGTTTTATTGATGCGCAAGAACTTAAAGAGTTACAAGAACTCGGTGCCATTGGTGAAATGATTAGTTGGGTGTTTGATAAAAACGGTAAGCTTTTAGATTGTACAGTTAATCAGCGTGTAGCAAGTACGCCATTAAAAACAAATGCTAACAAACAGATTTATGCGATAGCTGCTGGCGAAGAAAAAGTGTTAGCCATTTTAGGCGCAGTAAGGTCAAACATGATCAGTGGATTAATTACTAACGAATATACAGCTGAGCGTTTATTAAGTATTGATTAAACAAATTGATAAATAAAGTATCTGTATTAGTAATACCTGTTATTGTAATAAAACCACCTAATGTCCGATACCGCCTAGTATTGGACATAGTAAGGGCGCATTTAAGCGCTCTTTCTATATATGCATTAACTACCTATAATTTATATTATGTTAAATAGCATAAATAAATACATAACCAAGTTACTCACCTTCATTAATTAACGTATAAACGCGATATTTTGACTATTTAATAAGCATTAACCTACTTATCTTAATAGTCAGTGTCTTACCCATTTACGGTATTAGCTTCTTGAACATATAAAAATACCGCTTGGTTATTAATATTATCAAGCGGTATTACAATGATTGCCTATTCGCTACTTTACCCAATCAAACTTAACGTATTGAAACAAATAGCTTTTTAATAAACCTAGTAATTCACTAGAATGTTTTATCATTCATAAATTCACTAATAAGATCAGACACTTTATCTGGATGTTCATCAATAACCCAATGAGCGGCTCTATCTATCCAAATCAATGATGAATTTGGAATTGCTTCTTCTAACATTGGCGCATACTTTGGCTTTTGAAACTTGTCTTCTTTACCCCATATTATGAGTGTTTCATGAGGTAAGCTTTTAAGATCGCCTGTAATAGCTTCGGTATATTCTTTATTGAGCCTGCGCATGTTACTAAATAAAGCGGCTTTTCCTTTTTCATTACTCCATGGTGCTAAGTATATTTTCATCAACTCTTCAGTCATTACGCTCGAGTCGTAAACACCTTTGGGCATGAAATCTCTTAATGTATCCACAAATTCAGCTACAGTTGTTTTTTCTTCTACACCTGGTTCTAGCAAAGGTTCAAATTCTGGTATTGGCCAAGAATCAAAACATACACTATCAATTAAAACCAACCCGTTTACTTTATCCGGATGATTTACAGCCATTAATTGAGCAACACCACCACCAATATCATGTGCAGCAATATTAACTTTAGAAATACCGAGTTCATCCATAAACTTACACATTATTCTACATTGCGCATTTATAGAAACATCGGTGTTAATTGGCATATCAGATTCACCAAAGTTTAGTAAATCAGGCGCTATTACTCGATGTTGTGATGCAAGTTTTGGCATCACATTTCGCCATAAAAATTTATTGGTTGGTATACCATGTATTAATAATAAAGGTGTGCCTTCACCCATTTCTTGGTATGCAATTTTATGACCTTCTACTGTAACGTACTGTGTTTTGTTCATATTTCTGCCTCGTTAATTTTAAAAAATTATAATATTTAGTAACCGATAAAACCGGAATATAAGCCTATAAAGCAAATTTCATCCCAAGATGAGTATCTATTAGTTATTGAAGCATCATAATGTTTTTAAAGTTAAACCCTTGTGATACGTAGGCTCTAGGCTAAGTTAGTTTACTTACCCCATAAAATTATAGGTTTAATAATTATGATTATTAAATTGCTTTAGGAAGTGTGAAACGATGACTCTTATATATGCAACAATTACAAAAGCGTAGTTTGTAATACTTTGAAGGAATAATTTGAAATAATTATTCTTATTAAAGAACTTTTACAAATTTAAATAAATTAAAGGTTCATATACGCAAAAGCACTAATAAATATTAGTGCTTTCAAAAATTATAATTTAACTTTTTAGTAAGCTATAAATAAAAAATAGTTAACCGCCCTACTGTTTCTATTTATCATTCCAAAAAATATCTAATATTTTCTATTAATACACTTTGCTTAACTGGCTTCAATAACAGGCCGTTAAACCCAAGCTTTACATACTTGTTATCACTATTTTCATTTTCACTAAATGTATGAGCGATAATTTTTGTTGCTGATGCGTCAGCATGCTTTCTTATTTTTAGCATTGCGTCGGTGCCTGTAAATTGCGGCATTACTATATCCATTAAAATAATATCGTAAATATTTTGAGAAACCATAAGTAGCGCCTCTATAGCACTTGATGCGAAATCTATTAAAATATTTTCTTCGTTAAGCATTTTTCTAATTACTATTTCTATTAGCAAGTCATCATCTACTAAAAGCAGTCGTTTAGTTTTATTTATTGGCGTTACTTTAAACTCGATAACTTCAGCCATATTTTCAATAGTGTTTTTCATGTTTTACCTCATTACTGTTCCAGTAATATACGCTAATTTATAACGACTTATCTTTTAAAATGCGTGTTATTTGGTTTATTAATACACCTTGTTTTACTGGTTTTAATAGCATGTCATCAAAGCCCTGGTTAACGTATTTTGAATCTGTATCGGGTGTCGATGTATGCGCAATTATTTTAGTTTTCAAATTGTCACTGTGTTTTTTAATTTTTAACATAGCGTCAGTTCCCGACAATTCTGGCATTACTATGTCCATTAAAATAATGTCGTAACTGTTTTGCGATACCATCAACATCGCTTCTATTGCACTGCGCGCGTAATCTATTTTAATATTCTCATTTTTTAGCATCGCTCTAATTACAATCTCAACAAGAGGATCGTCATCAACCAGTAATAGCGTGTTTTGGTGTTTGTTAGTTACTAAACTAGCTTTTACTAAATCATTATTTGTTAACGAGCTACTTGGTACTTCTTGCTCATTGTCTTTACCTTGTTTGGTTGCTATGTTGACCAACATAGAAAGTGATATCGTTGATTTATTCGCGTTACTACTTACAATTATCGCTTTACCACCTAACATTTTAAATATTGAAATAAAAAACTTTAACTCTAATGACACGTCTTTATCATCTATAAAGCGCGTTATATCATCACCCGATATACTTTTAAGCTCAGTTATAAAGTTACTACTGTCGATCAAATTACTTAATGAAAAATCGAGGTATAAGTAATTACGTTTACTTTCATTTTTAATCTGAGCGTTAATTGAAAGCGTTGTATTATTTGATGAATCCAAAACCTCAGTCACTAATTGAATAACCAATTGAGAAATTAACTTTTCATCGCTTGCGACCATTAATTCAGGCGTAATATTATTTTTAAGAACGATTCTTTTATTTTCAGCCTCTTTAGCTAAAATCGACATATTATTATTGATCATTTGATTTAGGTTTACGTTTTTGGCCTGAAGCTTTAACTTACCTATTTCCGATTTATTTATATTTACGAGTTGCTGAATTACACTTTCGAGCTGGTCGCATGCATCAGAAATATTCCCCACATTGTTTTTAAATTCGTTAAAGCTTATTGGATCTTTAGATATTTCAACTAATGACTTTAAAGATGATAAAGGCGTTTTTAACTGACGGCTAAGCCTTGTAACAAATTTTTCTTTTAATTGATTTGTCTGTTTTGATTTTTCGAGAACATCAGCGAGTAAACATTCTTTTTGATGTGCCTCTGTATCATCTCTAAAGTAGCAAACGAAACCATTAAAATCTGTATGTGTTTGTAATACAGTTATCCACTTCCCGTCTGTAAAACCTATATCTATTAATTGGTTACGGTCATCATCAAGCTTATGATGTTCATGGTAGTGATTTATAATATTATGCTGCTGCGCAATACTTATCAGCTGGCTATACGATAGCTGACTGTTTTGTTTATTCACCTGTGCAAATAAAAGATTAAAAGCATTGTTGGTAATCACAGGAAATTCATGGCTATTAAAAATAGCAAACCCATGCGGCAGTGCATCCAGAGAACTTGAAAAAAGCTCCTCTCTATTGAGTATTAACTGATTTTTTTGTTTTATTTCACTGTGTAAACGCCTTGGTAAACGTAAAAAATAATACACAAACGCGAATACACAAAAAGAGATTAACCCTAATCTAATTAAACTGTATTTAGTTATTTGTGGTCGTACTATTTTATTCATTGGTTGCACATGCAAACGCCAAGTAGGTGGAAAACGACTGCTTAAAGCGCTAATACTATTTTTAATTATACTCGGGTTTACTTCTCCTTGTTTTCCTAAAGTAAACTGTGGTGTTGCTATAAAAACGTTATAATTTTCAGTGTTTAATTTTCCAATAACGGCTTTTAAAAACTTACTTAAATCAAATGCTGTAAGCGTATAAATAGAACCTTGTTTTATTTTTATTTCAGAAATTAAGAAGGCCGTATCAGCAACCGTAAATACTTCTACTGCTTGTTTATTCGCTCTTTTATTAAATTTTTCTAACCAGTTTGTAAACCCATACGCGGCTAAATCAAAATTGTTTTTTGACCAAAGTGCAAGCTGGTTATACTCATAATCAAACACAACATACCCTTTGTAAGTTAAATTTTGTGAAACCTGACTCTGCACTAAATTACTAAGTTGCTCTTTTTTATGGTTATTTTGGCTTTGCAAAAAGCCTGCAATAACTAAATCTTTTTGAGATATATACAATCCTTGATTATCAAATCGCTCTAATGCATTAAATAACGTTTTACGTAATTGCTGGGTTTGTTGATTGTAATTACTTTGCAGCTCCTTTTTTTCAATAGTATAAAGAAGTAATGCAGTGAATGAACATAATACTAATGCAATTAAGAATGCGACGGGCGCTAAACTAAATATATGAATATACTTTTCCCTATAATTTTTTTTCGCAGGATTAGTACTTTGATTACTTACTAAATCTGAATTTTTATTTAACTGTGTCTGCAATAATTGAGCAAATGAAATAAACTGATCTTTTTGTGAACCTATTAATGTTTTAGGTGCTAAATCGGCCATCAGCACTACGCCAATTAATTTATTAGTGACACTATAAATTGGATATTGTGCATAAAAACGAATTAATTTGTGCGTGTTGTTTGATACATCATCAAAAAAAGTATCTTCAAATAGATATAGTTTTTCTTGTGTACAGCGTTTTTGATAGCTTAATAACTCATTTTCGACGCTTTCTTTATCGTTGCAGGTTATTAACTGCTCTGAATAAACTTCTCTAAAATCGATAAATTTAACAATTGGAACATCATAAAACTGTATTAGTAGTGTTAGCGTTTCTTTAATTTCTGTTGATATTTCATCAGTTTGTGTATCTGCTACATTAGCATGTGAGGTAAATATATTTGAGGCGTTCATTGACGTTCTCCTTCCCCTTTAGGGGGAGTATGTATCCACGTTGTACTGTTTTGGCCGCTGTGTACTGGCAGTAAAACTTTAAATGGTGGTGTTAAGCTACTAAGTGCAGGTTCGCCTGTAGTGATATTAATTACTTGTTCTGCATTAACTAAATTAAGTGATGTTTTGCAATATGTAATGCCTGGCTCAATCCCTATTAAGCTCAGTGTTTCACTAATAATAAGGTTATTTACTAAATCAATACCGGCGAGCTCAAATGTAGTTTGTAAAATAGTGAAAACAAGTGTCTCTACAATGTTTTCATCTTCTTCTAAGCGTGTCCCTTCTGGGCAGCATATTGTACCAAGCTCTATATCAACACTTGTTCCAATACCAACTAATGACAGTGCATTAAGGGCTGTATTTAAAAGCGGTTCTACCTGGGGTAAATATAAATCGAGTATGTCACCTTGCGATTCGTACCCCGTTTGGCATGTATCACACGATTGCGATAAACCTTGATCGCTTGTACCTAAAAGTGAATTACCTAAAGCTGTTACCCCAACTAAACAACTGCTGTCGGCCGGCTGCTTATCTATTTCAAAGCTTTCACAAGGTGAGCCTGTTACTACTTTTTGCGATACATAACGAGATAGAATTTGTTCACTATTAGCAGGGCATTGTTGTGGTGTACTTCTTAATAACTGACCAATAACGGTATTACCTAACTGCCCTATTGCATAATTTGGACCTTGCTGCAGCGCATTTATATAACTTACATTACCGGTATTATTTAGTTTGCTCACAC
Source organism: Pseudoalteromonas sp. SWXJZ10B (assembly GCF_015864475.1). Lineage (NCBI taxonomy): Bacteria > Pseudomonadati > Pseudomonadota > Gammaproteobacteria > Alteromonadales > Pseudoalteromonadaceae > Pseudoalteromonas > Pseudoalteromonas sp. SWXJZ10B. The sequence goes on along the minus strand of NZ_JADYXD010000006.1, from coordinate 200,502 downwards.
CTTGGCTGTCTGTTGCTTCGTCGCTTAAGTCCTTTAAACACGGATTACCTTGGCAATTTGGAGCATCGTAATAAACAGCTTCTCGCGAGGTAAACCTATCATCTCGTATGCCTATTAGTGCTCTGTATGTGCTGTTTGCTCCCCGGTCTGTATAAAAAACGAGTGGTGCTTGGTGCTCATCAAAACTTACTGCAATACCGAGTGGTCTATTGTTAGCATCAACGACAGTAATTTGATTATCTACTTTAGTTTGATGGCGCTTAATAAGGGCATCCCTGACTAAAATAACTCCACCAATTGAGCCAATAATTAAAATTGTAATAATTAATATAAGCTCAATAGTAAGTATGTACCCTTGTTGATAATGCTTTTTCATATCAGGCTCCTATAACACTTCTACAAGCATTTTAAGTACGTTCATTACTTGTAATGCTGCGGGAAAAAACACCAATACCAAAAACATCGGAAAACAAATTAAGATAATTGGAAAGGTTGTGTGCATCGCTTTTTTGTTTACCTTTTTAGCGAGTAAAATGTTCTTTTTTAGAGCTAGGCCTTCAAGTTGAGCCTCTACTGCTTGGATAAGTGGCGTACCAAGTTTTGACCCTATTAACATTAAGTTGGCGAGCTTTTTAATTCCTAATACGCCGGTTCTTTCAAAAAGTGAATTAAATGCAAATTCACGATCTTTACCTGCGCTTAGTTCGAATAAAAATAACTTTAGCTCTTTGTACAATGGGTGTTTTTGATTTAATCCATGATCAACCGCCAGTGCAAATGAGCGCTCTAGTGAAAATCCAGCGCGCATGTAAACCAGTAACACCCGTAAAAAAAACTCTAAACTATTATTAATAGTGGTTTGACGTTGATTTTTACGTAATAAAAACCAGCATTCGGGTGCAAAAAAACACATAAAACACAGTAATAATTTAATCGATTGGCTCAGCTCATAACCTGTTAGTTCTATAACCGTAAATGCACTAAAAGTAGCAGCCACTTTGAAGCAGTACAGACTTATTAATATTTTATTAATTTGAATCCCTGCTTGTCTTAGTTGACGTTTAGAGATGATGATTAGCGGATACCAATTAATGTTTTTAGTATCGGGTTTATCTAATTCAACTTTAAGAGATTGCCTATGAATATGGATAAATGACCCCATACTTACTAAAAGTCCGATAAGTAAAAGTATATCAATCATAATGTTACCCTTAAGCTAAGGCGTAGCCACAAAAATCCAAATAGCTGACAAATAAGTGCAACTGTTATAAATGCGATTCCTTTGGGATCGTTTAGTAACGGTTCAAACCAGGTAGGATCGGTATAGCTAAATAAAGGAATTAAGGCATAAGGTAAAAAGCCACTAAATACAGCCGCATATTTAGTACCCGATAGCTTTGCTTTTAGCTGTTGGCGATCGAGAGTTCTGAGTGACATCATGTTACATACGCTTTTTAGCATGTCAGTTAAATCACACTGGCTTTGTGTATGAGTAATGATGCTATGGGCAAACAATCTAACTGTTTCGCAGTTGTATCTTTGGATTAAAGGAGCAAATGATGTTTCGGCATCACTACCCATGCTCATGCGTTGTATTAGTAAGGTGCTTTGCTTTTTTATATATGGGTCTGCATGTTCATCAGCAAACTGCATTGATTGCTGTAGCGATAGCCCAGTGCTTAAACACGATTGTACGGTTTCAATAAATTCTAAAAAATGATGCTCAAATTTTGCTAATTTATAATGAGCCAAGTCAATCACAGTTATAAAACAGGTTACAAAAACCACGATTGAAATAATAAACGCGCTGGTTGATGCCTCTGGATAATATAATTTAGCTAAAAACCATGAGCTACTAGAGAGCGAGCACGCCATGCTTATAAACCATGCGTTACTTATGTTTAAGCCTAGCACTCGTAGTGACAGAGTAAGTACGTCTTTTTCTTCTAAAATATCTACTTTTTTAGTGCCTTGGCTGCTTTTATTTTTAGCATACAAAGAAACCAACACACTAGTTGCAAGTACAAAGGTTATAACCGCCGCTATAGCTAATAAATAATCAAGTTTAGTCATTGTTAGCCTCCGGGTTATTGTGCAGTAATGCTTTTAATTCTTTTGCATTTGCGCCTTGGCCTTTCATAAACTCAATAACACTTGAGTTATCTATTAACTCACTTTGTACAGGCTCTGCTTCGTTAATACTATAAAGCGGGCTAAAATGTGCGCCGCCATTAACACGCTTAATTTCACCAATACTTTTTAGAGTTCGGGTGCCATTAGTTGAGCGAGAAACATGCACAATAAGTTGAATACTCGACGCGATTAGCGAACTTGTATGGGTATCGCTCAGTTGTGCATTGTGTAACTGCACTAAGGTAGATAAACGAATAACGGCATCATTTGCGCTGTTAGCATGTATGGTCGTCATCGAACCTTGGTGACCACAGTTCATTGCTTGGAGCATATCGATTACCTCGCCTGAGCGTACCTCTCCAACAAGTATTCTATCTGCGCGCATTCTAAGGGCTGCTTTTACTAAATCTCTTAGGCTAACTGCACCTTTACCATCGCTGTTTGTGTCGTGGGCTTCTAATTGCACAACGTGGTTGTGATGCAAATTAAGCTCAGCACTTTCTTCAATGGTTACAACACGTTCATTCGGATTAATTGAGTTGGCAAGTACGTTTAATAATGACGTTTTACCAGCCCCGGCATTGCCACATACTAAAATATTAACGCCTGTTTTAACTGCACTTTTTAAAAATGATAGGATGTTTTTATCTAAAAAATGGTTATTAACTAAAAAGTCATCGTTTATTTTTTTATGGTTAAACTTACGAATAGACACAATAGCTGCGCTGGTACACGCAGGCGGTACAATAATATGAACACGGCTACCATCTTTTAGTTTGCCATCAACAATTGGCATAAGCGCATTCACTTGTCGGCCACAACCATCAAGTAAGCGATCAACAAATCGGCGTAAATGGCGTTCGTCATCAAACTTACTGGCTGTGCAAAGTAGTTTGCCTTGTTTATCAATCCAAATATCTTGCGTGTCGTTTATTAAAATATCACTCACCTGATCGTCCAGCATAAACTGTGCAATAGGACCCAGACCCTGAATTTCATCAAATACAGCCTGAACAACCTGCTCTTGTTGGTGTTGATTAAATGAAGATTGATTAAATTGTGGAATTTCACTGCACAAAGCAGAGATTTTTTCGAGAACGTTACTTGATAAAAGCGCGGTTGGTTCTTGTTCGTACTCTTCGATAACGGCATCGTGCAATAGCTTTTTAAGCTCTTCAAAGGTACTTAAACTGGTTTGAACTTCTTCATGTTTGCTTGAAAAATTAAACATAAAAACTCACTTAGCTACATATACAGCTTCATTTTTAACGCCTTTAACCACTTCGATTGTGCGACTGGTTTGTAAGCGTGAAAAGTTTTGCAAACGACCTTGTTCAATGTCATAAGCGCTATGCACAATAATTGATACTTTGTCGGCATTATCTATACCAGCCAATGAATAAACATCTTTTGGAAGTACCGCAAGGACTAACGAAACACCGCCAGCGGAGCTTGTCTCTTTTGCTAAATTATCCATTACGCCACTTTTTGCGGCTTGAGATTTAGGACCTTTCGAAACACCAATAAGCTGTACATCACGGGCAACTGTTCTTACTAAGCGATTAGTTTTAGCGACTATGTCGAGTCGGTCTCCTTTGTGTATACGCGAAAGCGGGATATCTAAGGTATTTAGTTTTAAAGTATATAAAACACGCCCTGCCGGTATGGCTTCTGACAAATTTTGGCTTTTCGCTCTAATAAAATCAGTGTCGAACAAGGGTTGCTCAACCATTTTATTAGTTGCTAATTTTTGACCAATTAATGCACGCGGATTTTGAACGCTCAGTGCAATATTTGAGTAGTTACTTGGATCTATACTTTTTTGCTCTACATCATGAACGGTAACTGTTTGACCGGCCGACATATTTTTGTTTACTACCCACGCTGTTACGCTATTTTCATCGTTTACCTGTCTAATGCCCAAAGCCGAAGCTAACATGCCAGAGGTGATGAGTAATGTGAGAGCCGCTGTGGTTGCGCCTTTGTTACTTTTACTTTTCATAATATTCCTCCAGAGTAACTTTCACTGCCACACTTTTGTGGCAGTGAGCCTTAAGCTTGGTATTCAAACCTGGTTGCCTTATATTGGTTACCTTGCGTTAGTTACCTTGCGAACCGCCAGCTGCTGTACGAGTTGCAGCATCGCCGCTTGGTGTAGCATTAACAAGTGCGGCACTTTCACTAAAGTCTGATGCAACAAAAGTGAATGAACTACCATCGCCTGCGTACACATCAACTGAATCTACAAACCCAGAGCCAGACACTTCAGCAGTGCCTTCGGCGTTAATCATGCCGTCAAATACATAGCTTTGGTCAAGTGAGCCAATTGCTTCAGCTACATCTTCAAGTTCGCTGGTTACCGAGTCACGTAATGTAGATAAACCAATTACAAGTGCTGCTACCATTGAAGTAGAAAGAATGATTAGCTCTGACGTTAGTACAAAACCTTTTTGCTTTTTGCTATTTAAGTTATGTTTAATAGTTTTCATAATCGTAGCCTTTAAATTAGAAGAGCTTATGCTCACTTTACATATTGCGAGGACCATGCCAGCTATAAATAACTATTAAATACAGTTGGTTATGTTTTTAATGGTTACTGTTTATTAGATGTTTTAATTTTTGATTTGCAAAATGCAAATCAATATTAAAAATATTTTAGATAAATAATGCTAGGTTTACGTTATTGAAAGTATTATTAAAACTGATGGATAGTGTAAGGGGTAAATATTAAAAGCAGTCTTGTGAGGTTACGTATAAAACGTAGGATGAGCGTAAGCTTTACTTGTATTTTTGATAAATAATAAAGTGGTTTTGGCCCTAAATAATGCCAAATTTTAGGTATAAAAAAAGGCCAGAAGGCCTTAAGAATAACAATTACCTAAAACGGAGAGTTTACCGCGCCTAGCAAGTGCTTTTTTATGCGTGGGTTCTGCACGTAAAACTTGCTCATAGTAGCCACAAGCCAATAAATTATTGGTATTAGCTTCTTCAATTAACCCTTTATGGTAAAAATAGGCAGTGCTATTTAAACCAAACTTAACCGAAAGCTCTAAGTAGTTTGAAGCTATAACGTAACTGCCCTGAGCATAATGTATAGAGGCCATTTGCAGGTATGGTGAAGCATGTGTACCAAAAACATCAACGCCGTATTGAGCAATACTTTTTGCTTTAGCTAAATTACCTTGCTCTATTGCTAACGTAACCCCTAAAGTAATTGCATTTAATGGTGGATTAGCTTTATTCAGTAATGTGTTTATAACTTGTTGAGATTGATTAGCACGGCCACTTTTATAAAGTACGTAGGCCGATATTGAAAGTATTGCCTTGTTATCGGGGTGTTCAAGCATTAACTGATTCACCTCATGCACTAGGTTTAAACAGTTACTTGCATTTATACCTTCACACTTTAATGGTTGGGAATTTAATTGGTATTTTTTAACGATGTCACTCAACGCGTTGTAAGGATTTACTGTTGGCTTGTAATCAATATGAGCGCAACCCGATAAAGTAAGCAGTAAAATTATATAAAATATTTTCATAGGCCTTGCTCCTGTATGTAACTAAGTAACTGGGTGTCTATATTTGCCTGCTCCCACGAACGTAAGGTATTAATTGGCTCACGCACCAGGTTTGGAGTAACAACAATAATTAGCTCGCGGTTGTTTTCACTTTTACTGGTTGTTTCGCTTAACTTTCCTAGCATGCTATTGCCGTTGCCATCAGGTACAAAGTCGTGGCTTGCGTTGTTATCGGTGCTAATTAAGCCACCAATAATAAGAGGTTGTCCGTCTTTTAAACGTGTTGATGTTTGCATGCTGCGTGTATTAAATGCACTACTGTTTAAACTGCTGCCTGTACTTTGTGCAATTTCGGCGGTTAACGTGGTATCGGGTAATGAAATTACAGGGTTTAGATCAAGTGTTATTCTGTCTTTGTCGTCAACCATGGCGCGTACATTTAATTCAACTCCAAATGATTTAAATTCTGTACCGCTAAACACCGACCCACTACTACCTTGCTGCCCGCTTGTAATTCCTGAAGGGCTATAACTTGTAGGTACAGGTACTTCACCACCGACTTTAAACACGGCACTTTCACCGGCTAAAACCGTGATTGTAGGGCGAGAAAGCGTTCGAGAAATACCTTCTTGTTCAAGTAATGAAAATAACATATCAATGGCAAACTGTGAGGTAGAAAGCTGTAAGTTATTAGTTAATTGACCGCCAATTAATTGCAGCGCATTTTCTATTGTTGCAGAGCCAGATTCACGATTAGTCATACCGTCACGGCCAAATAAACCCGCTTCTTTTTCATATCCATTAGAGAGCACGCTAATATCTGGGCGCCATTGCTTTAACCTACGTTGATTTACTTCGTATAGCTGCACCGATACACGCACTTGCGGTAAATCTTCAACTTCAATACTCGACAAAACTTTACCGCCAGCCACTGACAGCAACGTTGCTCTTGCAATATTAGAACTCACATTACTTAAATTTAATCCTGAGGTAGCATCATTTATTAAACCGCCTGACTCGTTGGCAAGTACTTCAATACCTGAACTTTTATCCTGCGTTGCGCCGCCCATTAAATTATTAGGATCAAGAGGAGAACCCTGAGTTTGTAATGCTTGCTCTGGTTCGAATAATTTATTAATTGTATTTAATAAGCGCACTAGCTCTATCTGGTTTTTTACAGAGCCGGAAAGTAAAAACACATCGTTGTCGTCATTTGATAACTCATCAACCGAGATGCGTTTAATGGTCACTTTATCTGCGCCCATTGATTTTATTACTTCGCTAATACGTTCTTCTTTAGGCTTGGGTGCTTGAGTTACTTTTATTAAATTAATAATAGCGACTTTACTCGAGTTTTGAGAGCTGCCGCCGTTTGCGTTACCCAAGCCTTGCAAGCGTTGAGCAAGTGAATTAAACATACCTTGGTTAGGATTTGAGGTGATAACGGGTTGTGATGCTTGTGAGCTACTGGCATAAAGGTAGTTTTTTGCAGCTTCATAAGCGGCATGACGATAATTTATAGTAGGTACTTCACCACGTAATACAACAGCATGGCGATCAGGCGCTATGGTTAGCTGTACGTCAGGATGGATGTCGTTTAAGGCATTTTCTAGTACGCTGTAGTCTTCGGTTACGCCAAGTAAAAATGTTTCAGAGCTTTTATCGTCGTACCACACCATCATAGATGTACGGCCCAACTTTTTAGCTAAAATTAGTAGCTCACGGCCATTTACCACGTTCACATCAAGTGTTGTTTCGTGGCCAAGTGCAATACGAGAAATATCACGGGTAAACACAAAGCGAGTATGCGTCCATTTAACTAAGTGCGATACTTTTTGTACCCGCTCACCATTTGCATTTTCTATATAATCTAAATGACTTTCACTGCCCATAGCGGTAAAAGATATTAGTAATAGTATAAAAATAAATTTTAACATAAGCCTTTCCCTCAATTTGCTTACTGTATAGGTAGCAAGTATGAGACCAAGGGTTTTTGTATTTATAATCAGTGGATTAAGATGTATAAACGTGTTTTTTATTATTTTGATTCGCAAATTGCAAATCAACAATTCATGAAGAGGTTAACAAAGAAATAAGAGCAGAGGTGTGTGGCGCAAAGCGAGTGAAAATACGCTTTACGCTAGTTTTAATTAATGCAAAGCGGCTGTAAACGGGATGCTTTCACAGATTTTAGCTTCAGCTATAAGCAGCTCTTCTAGACGAACATCAACTTCTTCTTTTTCAAAGTATTCGTAAGCTAGTTCTACAAATAGGTTTTTATGTTTTTCTTCTGACTTAGCAATAGCAACATAAAAGTCTTTTTCTTTACCCTCAGGAAGCGCTTGTGCAACTAAAGAAAAACGCTCGTGGCCACGTGCTTCAATTACACCGCCAACCAGTAATCGGTCCATTAAAAAACCATCACGACCGTGTCTAAACAGTGCACGTATTTGTTTTATGTACGGGTCTTTTTTGTCGTCACCTAAGTTTACATCTCGCTCTAAAAGCAATTTAAGTACTTGTTTAAAATGTATTAATTCTTCTAGCGCTAAGTCGGTCATAGCTTTTACTAATTTACGTTTGTCTGGATAATGCGAAAGCATAGACATAGCCATACCCGATGCTTTTTTTTCTGCAGCGGCGTGATCTTGTAAAAAAGTATTAAAGTCAGCAAGGACAACTTCGGTCCATTCAAATGGGGTGTGGTATTTTAATTCAAACATGTTCTGTACAACTTAAATAATAATGCGGGGATTTTAACGTATTTGATTTAAAAAATCTTGTAAGGCAGTAATTTATCTATCCGCCCTTTAGCCGTAGATTCAACTTTTAACGGGTGTTTAATATCGTTCCACGCGGTAACTTTGCCGCCCATATTCATTTTTTCAAAATCAGTTTTATCACTTTTTAACGCTAAAAAATTGCATAGCTTTTTATAGCTATCAGGCTTTGCTATATCAATGGATAAAAAATCGTTGTCACGGTTATTAAAGTACGTTTGAGCATCATTAAAATGTGTTTTATAGCAGTGAGCTAAGTAACTATCGTCGCTAATATTATTAAGCGAAAGCTCACTAAACGTATTTAAATAACAGCGTTTTATATGAATATTAAAGCCCCCGTCTGCACGGGTTAAATTAGTGTGCATACGCGTTAAAAGCTGTTTTATTGATACAAGCCATGCACCAAGTTCGCGCTCTAAATAAATAAACTTAGAGTCTGGGTAATGAATATCAAGCGCTTTAAAGTCATTAAATATGGGAGTGTCGGCAATCGCGTTAGCATTTTCAAAACAAGCATTAGTATACGCGGTATGCGCCGTTGTAATACCAAGCTCTAAAAATGCGTGGCACACACTAGTAGTGCCGGTACGCGGTAAACCTATTATAAATATTTTGCTCATTAACTTTTCTTTAATTAGCCACGTGTCACTAGCAATACAAAGGCGCTAACAATAATCACCAAAAATGTAGTAATGGTACCAATTTGGCGATATTTCAGGCTTTTTTCTACTATGCCTAAATTTTGAAACACACGCCCTATTAATAACGCACCACCTAATATATGACAGTAATGGCTAGCAAGCCCTTGGTATTCTGCTAAAAAAAGCAAAATTAAAGCAATTGGCACGTACTCCATAAAGTTAGCGTGGGCACGCACAGCACGTTGTAGCGTTGCGTTACCATTATCACCAAGTGATATCTGCTCCGCGCGGCGCACTTTTATTACGTTAAAGCTCAAATAAATGTAAAAGAATGCAAGTAATGCAGCATAAGTTGAAATGATCACGGCGTTTTCCTGTTATTTTTATCGCATAAGCATGCGCTTTATTATTGTGGGCGTGATAATAACATATAAATTTGAGCAGCATTATCAGAAGTTTAATAAATGCCTATGCTAAGCTAAGGGTATTAAGTAAGTAGAAAATTACATAAGGATTTTATGTTTGTACCTCGCAAAGTAGCCGACAGTTACCGTGAAATGATTAACAGTATTGGCTTTTACCCTTCTATGCTTTCAGTGGGCTTTTTAGTATTTGCCATTATAACTATGTCGGTTGAATATTTAGCCCCTATTGAGCAGCTAAAATCGTTTATATCGGTTGTACTTGTTGATAGCGCCGAAAACGCGCGTACTATTTTAAGCACTTTAGCGGGGAGTATTATTTCGCTTACCGTGTTTAGTTTTTCGATGGTAATGGTGGTTTTAAATTCGGCCAGTGCGAGTTTATCGCCCCGCGTAGTGCCTGGGCTTATTACGCGTAAATCACACCAAATGGTTTTGGGCTTTTATTTAGGCAGCATAATTTACTCAATTATTATGCTTATAAACATTAATAAACTTGAAGGTGGCAGTACGGCTATTCCTTCAATTGGTGTGTTGTTTGCACTTGTTTTTGGCTTGATTTCATTAGGTTTATTTGTGTTTTTTATACATTCAATCTCTCGTGCCATTCAGGTTGATAACGTATTAAATGGCTTGTTTAGCCAAACTAAAAACGAAATTAAAACAATAATACTAAGACAACAAGAGAACCCAGTTGAAGACTTTCCAGACTTTAGCAAGTGGCATTCGGTAAGCAGTAAAACAGAGGGATATTATAAAGGCGTACATACCGATAAGCTGTGTGCCATTTTGGCAGAGCAAGATATAAAGGTGTATATCTCTGTTAACCAAGGCTATTTTACAGTTAAAGGTTACCCGTTTTTAAAATGTAATAAAGATATAGCAAACGATGAAGAGCTGATAAATAAAATTCTCGACTGCTTTATTTTTTATATAGAAGAGTACATTAGCGATCATTACCGTTATGGGTTAACGCAAATATCTGAGATTGCAGTTAAGGCAATGAGCCCGGGTATCAACGATCCAGGTACTGCGGTTAAATCAATTGATATGCTGAGTATTTTACTTATCCAAAGGCTGTCAATTAACGATATTAACTACTCGTTTAAGCACAGTGATAATGCCCCATTGTTATACCTTCATGAAACAAGCTTTGATGAGTTATTACACGACAACTTTACACCGCTGCGTAATTACGCCAAAGGCGATGCATACGTAATGACAAACGTGCTTGAGGCATTTAAAAATATTTTGTTTGTTGCCCATAAAGATACCGATGCACGAAACAGTTTATTTAATTATTTAAATGCAATTGTTGATGACATAAATGAGCATGTAACTAATGAATACGACAGACGCGAAGTAACTAATATGCTTAACTCAATAGCGCGTATTAGCCAGGAGCAAGGTGAGAAGTTGGTGGCACGTTTTGAGCACCACCAAAAGTAAAGATATCTAACAATTTTAGTCTATGTAATACACAGCATAGCTTGACGCTGTTACTTTAATCTCTCCAGCATGGTAGGCATCAGGTACATAGTTACTTGGTGCGCTATCAGCCATCATTACTTTTTCTGCACGCATGTACGGCTGCGACTGCACATTGAGTGGACTTAGTGACGCGCTATATAATCCTTTTAAATCAACGCCATAATCTTCACTAAACTCTTTTGCTGCATCCCGTGCGTCTTTAATTGCTAACTTTTGCGCTTTTTTATGCAGCTCGTTGTAGTTACTTGCTAAAAATTGCGTTTGATTAATTTCGTTAATACCGTTGTTAACTAAGCTTTGTAGTAACTCTGGGTATTTATTTATATCGCTGAGTTTTACTGTTAACGTACGAGAAACCTTAAAGCCTTTAAATTCTTGATTACCGGTAGTGCGGTTGTATTGGCTATCACGGTTTATTGAGATTTGCCCGGCGTTTATATCTCCCTCTTTAACACCAATTTCTTTTACGAGCTTAATTGCCTTAGCGATGGTTAAGTCGGTTTTATTTTTAGCTGCAATTAAGTCTTTATCAACTTCGGTAATACCTACACTAAGCTGTACGTAATCTGGCATTGTAGTAAGAGTCGCTTCGCCCTTAACATAAATATGAGGAGCATCGGGTGTCGCTGCCGCGAGTGCATCAAAACTAAGTACGTTTAAAGCCAGTGCACTACCTAAAACAAGAGTCAGTGTTTTCATTAGTCGATCCTTTAATTTTGTAAATGCTATTAAAGACCTTACGTGGTTAATTAAATATGAACAAGCACAAAAAAACAGGCAATTGCCTGTTTTTTGTTAAGCGTTGTAACTGTGCCTACAACGTTATTTATTTTTAATTACGTATAAACCTAATTAAACACTACAACGTTTATAGTTACGGTATTTTGGTAACCAGTAATTTTTGTCGATTGCTGCCCATAACGCATCATCAGTAATCTCAAGAGCAACGCCCTCTTCGATTGCTTTTTTAGCAATGGCAAATGCAATACGCTTACTTAGCGTTTCAATTTCAGTTAAGGCTGGTAATAAACTGCCTTTACCTGTGTTTGCACGCGGCGACGACTCTGCAAGCATTTCGCTAGACACACTTAACATAGCATCTGTAATGCGTGTTGCTTTAGCGGCAATAACCCCTAAACCAATACCAGGAAAAATATAGCTATTGTTACATTGTGGGATTGGGAAAATTTCACCGTTGTGTTCAACCGGATCAAACGGGCTACCTGTTGCAACAAGCGCCTTACCGTCAGTCCACTTAATCACATCAGCAGGATGCGCTTCTACCTGCTTAGATGGATTACTCAATGGGAAAATAATTGGCTGTTCACAACCGGCGTGCATTGCACGAATAGCCTGCTCAGTAAACAAACCAGGTTGGCCTGAAACACCAATTAAAATGTCTGGTTGTGCACAGTGCATAACATCAAGAAGTGATGCGTATTCACCGCTGTAAGTCCAATCACTTAACGAGCCTTGCGGTTGTGCAAGTGCTTGTTGGAAATCGCGTAAGCCTTCCATACCCTCTGAAAGTAGGCCAAAACGGTCAACCATAAATACTTGGCTACGCGCTTGAGCTTCTGTAATACCTTCAAAAACCATTTGGCTAATAATTTGCTCAGCAATACCACAACCAGCAGAACCTGCACCCACAAAAACTACTTTTTGTTGGCTTAGGGTTGAATTTTTAACACGACACGCAGCAAGTAAAGAACCGACCGTTACAGCCGCAGTACCTTGAATGTCATCGTTAAAGCTACAAATTTCATTGCGGTAGCGCTTAAGTAACGGCATTGCATTTGGTTGTGCAAAATCTTCAAACTGAAGTAATACATTTGGCCAGCGACGTTTAACCGCTTTAATGAATAAATCTAAAAACTCATCGTATTCGTCTTGAGCAATACGCTTATGGCGTGCACCCATGTACATAGGATCGTTTAAAAGCTTTTCGTTATTAGTACCCACATCAAGCATTACAGGCAATGTGTATGCTGGGCTTATACCACCACACGCAGTGTAAAGTGACAATTTACCAATTGGGATACCCATGCCACCAATACCCTGATCGCCTAGGCCTAAAATACGCTCGCCATCAGTTACAACAATCACTTTTACTTTACCTTTGGTAGCGTTGCGTAAAATGTCGTCAATTTGGTAACGATCTTCATACGAAATAAATAAGCCACGTGCGCTGCGATAAATGTCTGAGAATTTTTCACAAGCATCCCCAACTGTAGGCGTGTAAATGATTGGCATCATTTCTTCGAGATGATCACGCACTAAACGGTAGTAAAGTGTTTCGTTGTTATCTTGAATCGCACGTAAGTAAATATGCTTATTAAGGTTGTCGGTAAAGCTAGAATACTGCTGATAACAACGCTCAACTTGCTCTTCTATTGTTTCAAAGCGAGGAGGAAGTAAACCAGCAAGATTGAAATTTTCGCGTTCTTTTTTACTAAAGGCACTGCCTTTATTTAATAGCGGTGTTTCAATTAGGCCAGGGCCAGAATGATGAATATATAAGTAGTTAGGATCAGTATTAGTTGTCATATTTCCAGGCTTTAACGGAGTCTTAAGTTATGATCTGTCATTATCAGTATTAAAGGTTTAATTGCAACGACAATTAAGCTAGTCAGACCATTGAGAGAAAACACATGCGGGCTTCACTGCCCGCAAGCATATTATACATAATTTAAAATTGTATAGTGGCGTTATTATCAGTTAAATCAGATAACGCAACACCTTCACGGCGCGGATCAGCTCCGCCATATAAGGTATTATTTTTAACTTCAACTGCGTGTAAGCCTGAGTTTAAATCAATAATACGTACATTGTGGCCGCGTTTAGTAAGCGCAGGCGCAATAGCTTCTATGGCTGTGCCTTTTTCAAGGCTGGTGTAATCGTTACGATTTGTTGTACGCGGTAAGTTAATGGCGTCTTGCGCTGATAAATTCCAGTCAATAACACCCACAACAACTTGTGCAACGTAATCTATGATACGACTACCACCAGGTGAGCCTACAATTAAACGTAAGCTGCCATCTTTATTAAATACCATTACCGGTGACATAGAGCTACGCGGGCGTTTACCAGGCTCTACACGGTTTGCTACAAGCTTGCCGTTTTTACGTGGCGATAACGAAAAGTCAGTTAGTTGGTTATTTAAAATAAAGCCGTTAACCATAACCGTAGAGCCAAACGCCATCTCAATTGAACTGGTCATCGAAACTGCATTACCTTTACTATCTACAATAGAGACATGCGAAGTAGAAGGTAACTCGTATGAATCATCCATTGCATAACTTAAGTACCCTACTGGATTACCGGCTACGGCTTTTTGGTCTGTTTCGGTAATTAATTTAGCGCGTGAGGCAATGTAATCTTTATTTAAAAGCTCTTTTGTAGGTACTTGAGTGAAATCGGGATCGCCCATGTACATATCGCGATCGGCAAATGCAATACGCGAAGCTTGGCTAAAGTAATGAATCGCCTTTTCGCCATTTGGTTTAAGTGCGCTCATATCTTTATGCTCAAGTAGGCCAAGCATTTGTAGTACTGCTACACCGCCACTACTTGGTGGCGCCATAGAACACACGTTATAAGCACGGTATTGTATACATACCGCATCACGTTCTTTACTTTTGTAATCTGCTAAATCTTCCACACTTAATTTACCAGGGGCAACTTTAGAGTGCTGTACAGCATTAACCATTTGTTTAGCGTTTTCGCCTTTGTAAAATGCATCAATGCCCTGCTTTGCAATGTCTTTGTATAAATCAGCAAGTGGTTGATTCTTTTTAACGCTACCCGCTTCGATTAATTTACCATTTGGGTAAAAGTATTCGTTAATAATCGGCATACTCAATACGCCTGGGTTTAACTGGCGTGCTAATAAGCCATGTAAACGCGGCGAAATTACAAAGCCTTGCTCTGCAAGTTCAATAGCTGGTTTAAAAAGTTCTTCCCACGGCAAGGTACCGTATTGTTTATGCGCGCTTGCAAAGGCATGTAAAATACCAGGCACACCAACAGAGCGTCCGCCTACTACAGCTTCAATCCATTTAACGGCTTTACCATGCTTATCTAAAAACAGCGTTTCGTCTGCATTTGCAGGTGCTGTTTCGCGGCCATCAAAACTAGTCAGCTTATTGTTTGCTTTGTTGTAGTACATCATAAATGTACCACCGCCAATACCTGACGATTGCGGTTCAACTAAAGTAAGCACTAGTTGAGTAGCAATGGCAGCATCTACGGCACTGCCGCCTTGGGCTAAAATTTGTTGACCGGCTCTTGAGGCATATGGATTTGCAGCAGCAACCATGTATTTATCACCTTGCACCACTTTTTTATGGATTAATCCAGTAGCGGCTTCAGGTTCGCGAGTTTCAATTTGAGTTGCTTGCTGTGCAAATGAAGGCAGTGATACTGCGCACAGTCCAATGGCAAATAATGAGTTAAGTTTAAAATGCATAAAAATACTAAAAACACTTAATTACGTAGTTGTATTTGGCATCTTAAAGTTAAACGGGCACAATATGCAAAAATTTTGACTAAAAAAATATAATAAAATGCTTAATTTACCTATTCAACCACGTTATATATTACCGCCTATTATTCTGCTGCTATTTAGTACCATTTTTGCTGCATTTGATTTAAATAATTTACTTGAATTTAACCGAAGCCTAATTGATGAAGGCGAACTGTGGCGAATCTTTTCTAGCCAATTTGTTCATGCTAATTGGGCTCATTTGGGACTAAATGCCAGTGGTATTTTACTAATATGGTTACTACATGGCGAATACACATCCCCTACTCGCTACGCTTTTAATACAACTGCGCTAGCACTTTGGTGTGGACTCGGCGTGTATTGGTTTTGCCCAAGCATACATATTTACACCGGATTAAGTGCTCTACTGCATGGTGTAATTATTTGGGGGGCAGTTAAAGATATAACTGTAGGGCTTAAGTCGGGTTATTTATTATTTATAGGCGTATGGATTAAAATAGCGTTTGAGCAATTTAGCGGCCCAAATGCCGATATAGGAAAACTTATTAACTCCACTGTGGCCATTGATGCACATTTAATTGGTGTAATTGGCGGGACTCTACTTGCCATACCACTGGCTATAGAGCTCTTAAAAAAGCAAAAATAGCGCATAAGCTATTGCTCATACAATAAAAACGCTGCGTTAGTTTATTAAACTAACGCAGCGTTTTTGTTTTTATACTTTATTTTAAGAATTAAAGCGTTTCTTTAAATAATTTATGAATACGTCGGTATTCGTCTAACCAGCTTGAAGGCTGTACAAAGCCATGTGGTTCAACTGGGAATATCGCTGTTTCAAAGTTTTGCTTTTCCAGCTCGATTAAGCGCTGTACTAAACGTACTGAATCTTGAAAAAACACGTTATCGTCAACCATAGGTGAGTTAATTAATAAACGCTTGTTTAAACCCTCAGCATAGTAAATTGGCGAGCTACGTTCATAGGCAATCGGGTCAACATCAGGATGGTTTAATATATTAGCCGTGTAACCTGTGTTGTAGTGCGCCCAATCGGTAACAGGGCGAAGTGCTGCACCCGATTGAAATAACTCTGGCGCGGTAAATAAGGCCATAAAGGTCATAAAGCCACCGTAAGAGCCGCCATAAGTACCGACTGCTTTAGTATCAACATTGGCATTTTGAGCCATCCATTTAACACCATCGGCTAAATCTTGTGTTTCAGGTGTGCCCATTTGACGATAAATCGCAGTACGCCAGTCACGTCCGTAACCTTTAGACGCACGGTAATCCATGTCCATTACTATATAGCCTTCGTCAGCTAATAATGAATGAAACATAAATTCACGAAAATAAACCGAAAAGCCCATGTGTGAATTTTGTAAGTAGCCTGCGCCGTGATTAAAAATAACCGCTTTACGGTTTTTGCCTACTTCACCCTCTACGTAATCAGCTGGGTAGTACACTTTAGCGTATATAGGTTGATCAGTATGGCTCGATGGCACGGCAACAATTTTAGGTGCAGTTAGCTTTTTAGCTAAAAATTCATCCGACACAGTATGGGTTAAGCGCGTGGCTTTTGTATTGGCTTGTGCATCTGCTACGTAAAGCTCATTAGGCATGGTAATTGTAGAGTGCTTAAGCAGTAACTTGGTTTCATCAGGGCTTAACGTGTAGTCAGTCATGCCATTTAAGTCAGTAACTTGCTCACTCTTACCTGTTTGCGGGTTAACACGGTAAATTTCGTAAAGACCTGGGTGCTCAACATTCGCTTTATAATAAATAGCGCTGTCGTCGCTGGTAAGCGTTAAATTAGAAACCTCAAATTGGCCTTGTGTTAGCGCAGTTGCTTTACCATTTACTGGTTTTTTATAAAGCTGGCTATAACCCGACTCTTCCGATAGATAATAAAGCGTGTTTGAGTTATGCAACCAACCAAAGTCATTAAATGCATAAGCAATCCATGCATCGTCATGTAGGCGGTGCTGCGAAACAAGTTTGTTGTTTTTAAAATCTACAGTTGCAAGCCAACGATCTTTGTTGTCCCAGGCTTCAAGCATGATAGCAACTTGTGACCCGTCATCGTTCCATACTATTGGGCTTTGCTCAAAACCCCAGTCCATAATAAGGTTAATGCCACGAGGCGCCTTTTTAGACTTATATGTTTTACCATCACGTGCATAATTTTCTTTTTTAACTGCGGCTAAAACATCTTCATCAAAACCCGGTAAGGTATTAAAGCTAAGTGATGTTTGCTCTTTATTAGTTAAATTGATGTACACAAGCTTTGAGGTTTCTTCTTTAGCATCGGCTACACGGCGGCGTGCTTTTTTAGGCTCTATAGTGGCGTCATTTGTAATGTAGTTAGGCATAATATCGCCCTCACCACGCCAATCTGTTTGCTTTTGTACAACAACTAACAGCGCATCACCATTTGGCGAAAGTTGTGCCTCAGATACTTTATTACCGTCACCTAAGTAATAAGCCGTGTTAGCAATTGAATCGTTTTGTTCATTAATTTGCTCACTGCGCGCTTGCTTATCTTTTTTGTTTTTTTGCTGAAGCGCCACAAATTTAATCAGTTTATGCTGCTCTTTAGCAATATAAGTGCTTGGCTCTTCAATGCCTTTAGGCTCATCGGCAAGCTTTAAGTTAGCAAGCTCGCTCGTTAAACCTGTTTTTAAATCAACTTTAAAAAATACATTGCCTTGGCGATAAACTAAATCGCCATTGTTTAAAAATTGTGGTTTAGACTCGCTTGCTGATGTCGCTGTAATTTGTTTAAGTTCACCCGTTTTTAGGTTTTTAACAAATACATTGCCTTTAAACGTGTAGGCCGCCATTGTTTTATTTTTTGAATAAACAGCTTTATTTGAACCCACAGTATGAAGCTTATTAAGTGCTACTTGCTCTGCTGTTTGGCTAGTAACCGATTGGCTAAATAAATCGCGTAGTGTATTACCTTGCTCTTTTTGAGCATAAATAATAGTAGCCGAATCGCTAGCCCAGTAAGCACTCTCTGGCTGATTACCCATCCAATCTGGATCGGCCATTGCTTGTTCTAGCGTTATTTTTTGTGAGCCGATATCTGCTGGTGTGTTTACAACCGCAGCAATCTTAGTTGCTGGTAATACACTTTGCTGTGTTGAAGAGGTGTTAGCAGTAGCGCTACAACCTGCAAGCATTACACTTGAGGCAACAGCTAAGGCCACTAACGTTTTAGATGAAGAAAAATTAAAAATCATAGTGCTTCTATACGGTTATTATAATTAAGCCGTATTTAAGCAGAAGCACTCAAGTTATTGCAATTTTTTAAGATAAATAGCCATTAAACAGGGTAAAGCTCAGTTTACTAACGCCCCCTTTATTAGTGGACGCTATTCAACTATTAAATCAAGCCACACCATACGGTGATCGCTCGATGCGTTTCTGTCCTTAATTAAACGATATTCATCGCTGGTTTTAGTTGGCCAAAACACCCCACCGTCTTTAATTTTTAAGCCATAGTTTGACGGTAGTACGTAATCAACACGCGCTTGCCAATTAGCACTGTAATTTTGTGCATAAGGTACATCGTATTGCTCTTTAGCGCCTTCACTTTTTGGAACAAATTGAGCGTTAATAAGTGGGTTTTTAAGCAGTTGGTCGGTGGTATTTGTACGCGCTTTATCGCCCTCTGGTGCGGCATTTAAATCGCCTAAAATAACAAAACGAGAGTAAGTTTTTAATCCGCCTTTTTGGCCTTTATCATCGTAAATATACTTGGCGTTTGATACATAGTCGGCAATTAGCCTTACTTCATCGTGGTTACGCTTGCCATTCCTGTCCTCTTCGCTATCAAATACAGGCGGTGTTGGGTGAGATGCAATAACATGAATGGTTTTATCATTTACGGTAATAGGTAAATCCCAAAATGATTTAGAGCTGAGCCTAAGTGCTTGCCATTCTTGCGCGTTATACCAGTTTTCGCCTGTTTTAGGCATCACTGGCATTAGTGCATTTGGCATGTCTTTATATTTAAAGGTTTGAAGAGTTCTTACTTTATCAAAATCGATTGGGTATTTTGACAAAATAGCCATACCATAATGGCCTTCAAAAAAACCAAAGCCTTGTGCATCGCCCATCACGCCATTTTTTTTGCCATCATTATCTAAATCAAACTCGGTAGCTAGGCCTGTATTTACCGGGGCTATATAAGAGTAAGGATAGTTAATAGCCTTTTGTTTTTGCTGACCTACATTTAAAAAATGTTTATTAAAGTATTCAATGCCCTGCTCTTTTGGGATGTAATCAAATTCGTTAAGTAAAATAATGTCAGGGCGAACACGTTGAATAATTTCGGCTATGTTTTTAATTTGCTGGTGGTTTGCTTTAAGTGCGTTAACTAAAGCATCACTTTTAATTTGCTCACCTTTAGGCGTGTGATTAGTTGCATCCATACTTACATTAAATGTAGCAACACGAAGAGAGTCTGATGCAAATGCACTGTTACTAAAAAAAGTACTAAAAGAAGCGGCAACAAGTAGTGCGCTATAAATTGCTTTAAGTTTCATTAAATAATTTCACTGTAAAATTTTAGACTCAATCATTATTTCACAAACTGGGTATCCACGCGCCTTTTTTAAACATAAAAAAGCCGAGCAAGCTCGGCATTTAATAAAACGAGTATTTAGCCGTTTAATGAAGGATTAAATTAGCTGCCGCTTTTAAAATACCTGGGTAGTCTTGCTCAGGTAAATATTCAGTAAGCTCACCTAATTTATCTGCTAGGTCGTTCATGCTAGTGGCTGATACGTTTATATGGCCCATTTTACGACCTGGTTTTGCAGTTTTACCGTACCAATGGCTAGTCACATCTGCGTATTTTAGTACGTCAGCTGGAATATTAGGTTGCCCTAGTACGTTTATCATCGCGGTAATGTGTTTAAGCTCTGTATTACCAAGCGGTAAACCTGCAACAGCACGCATGTGGTTTTCAAACTGTGAGCAATGGCAGCCTTGTTGCGTCCAGTGGCCTGAGTTATGTACGCGCGGTGCAATTTCGTTAACGAGTAACGTACCTTGTACATCAAAAAACTCAATAGCTAATACGCCAACGTAGTTAAGCTCGTTTGCTATTTTTGTAAATGCATCGTTTGCTTGCGCTTCAACGCTGTGATTATTTTTACCAGCAATAGAAAGCGTTAATACACCATTTGTGTGCTCGTTTTCTGTTAGCGGATAAATAGCAACGTTACCGTGTTTATCGCGCGCACCAATAATAGATACTTCACGATCAAACGGGATCATTTTTTCTGCAATAATTGTATGTGGCGCAAGCTCGGTGCCCGATGCAATAAAATCAGACATTTGTGACCAAATTTCGTCTATTTGACTATCCGATTTTAAACGCCATTGGCCTTTTCCATCGTAACCCGCTTGGCATGTTTTAATAACAAGTGGCTTACCTAGGGTTTTAACGGCAAGTTCTAAATGCGCTTTTTCAGTAATTAATTGGTACGGCGCACAAGTTACGTTTGTTTTATCTAGCAATGCCTTTTCAAGCGAGCGATCGCCACCGGTTTTAATCGCGGCTTTTCCTGGGTAAAACTTATTGCTGTTGCAGCAAAGTGTTAGTACGTCATCAGGAATGTGCTCAAACTCTGCAGTAATTGCATCTGCGTTTGATATTGCTTGCTCAAGTGATGTGGTATAAACCTCGCCAGTTAGCGGGTGCATAATTTGCTTGCTGCCTACATCGTACGCCACTACGTTTAAATTAAGTGGCGCGCCTGCAAGGCTCATCATACGTGCAAGTTGCCCTGCACCTAATATTAAAATATTCATTATTACTCTGCAGGGTTTGGATTAGCTAATATAGTATCGGTTTGAGCTTTACGAAACGCTTCAATTTTTGCAAAAATTTCTGGATTTTGACACCCTAAAATTTGTGCGGCTAGTAAACCTGCGTTTGCTGCGCCCGGCTCACCAATTGCAAGTGTGCCCACTGCAACGCCTTTAGGCATTTGGCAAATAGATAAAAGTGAATCAACACCATTTAATGCTTTTGATTTTACAGGCACGCCCAGTACAGGAAGCGACGTAAAAGCAGCAGCCATACCTGGTAAATGAGCCGCGCCGCCAGCGCCAGCAATAATAACTTTAATACCGCGTTCTGCGGCTGAACTTGCGTAATCAGCAAGTAATTGAGGAGTGCGGTGTGCAGACACGACTTTAGTTTCGTACTTAATGCCAAAATGCTCAAGCATAAGTGCTGCATGTTCCATGGTTGGCCAATCTGATTTAGAACCCATAATAATGCCAACAGTCATAAATACTCCTCAGTAATGTATTTTTAAAATAGCGGACTTATGTCCTGTTTAAGCCGGGTATTATACCCAAAGCCATATTAATTGCGACTAATACAAAGCCACAAAAACAAAAAAAGCCATGTTTAAACATGGCTTTTTAGGGTTAACGTGTAAATAGCTAATTAAGCTTCTTTACTCGCTAGGTATTCTGCGTAGTTGCCTCTAAAGTCAATGATTTTACCATCTTTAACTTCCCAAATTCGGGTAGCTACCGATGATACAAATTGACGATCGTGCGATACAAACATTAATGTGCCTTCGTAGGCTTCAAGTGCTAAGTTAAGCGCTTCAATAGATTCCATATCCATGTGGTTGGTTGGCTCATCCATTAGCAATATGTTTGGTTTATGCATCATAATTTTACCAAACAGCATGCGGCCTTGCTCACCACCTGAAATTACTTTAACTGACTTTTTAATATCGTTTTGAGAGAACAACATACGACCTAAGAAGCTACGAACCACTTGCTCGTCGTCGCCTTCTTGTTGCCATTGCTCCATCCACTGAAACAAGTTCATGTCGGTCGCAAACTCATCAGCGTGGTCTTGCGCGTAGTAGCCAATGTTCGCGTTTTCAGAGAACTTAAACTCACCGGCTTTAGGAGCTAAGCGCCCTGCTAATGTATTAAGTAATGTTGTTTTACCAACACCATTTTCACCAATAATAGCAATACGTTCGCCAACTTCTACTAAACCTTCAAGTCCAGAAAACAACGTATTGTCCTCAAAACCTTGCGTTAAGTTATTCATTTCAAGCGCGTTTCTGAATAACTGCTTTTCTTGGTCGAAGCGAATAAACGGCGTTTGGCGTGAAGACGCTTTAACTTCGTCTAACTGAATTTTGTCGATACGTTTAGCGCGCGATGTTGCCTGCTTAGCTTTAGATGCGTTAGCAGAGAAACGTGATACAAACTGTTGAAGTTCAGCAATTTGGTTTTTCTTCTTCGCGTTTTCGCTAAGTAGTTGCTCACGTGCTTGCGTTGCTGCAAACATGTATTCGTCGTAGTTACCTGAGTAAATACGTAGCTCACCGTAGTCAATGTCGGCCATGTGAGTACACACAGAGTTTAAAAAGTGACGGTCATGCGAGATGATTATCATGGTACAGTCGCGTTGGTTTAACACGTCTTCTAACCACTTGATGGTGTAAATATCCAAGTTATTGGTAGGCTCATCAAGTAGCATTATATCTGGGTCTGAAAACAACACCTGTGCAAGTAGCACACGTAGTTTAAAACCAGGTGCAATTTCTGACATTGGGCCAAAGTGTTGGTCTGTGCCAATACCTACGCCTAATAGAAGCTCGCCTGCTTTAGATTCAGCAGAGTAACCATCCATTTCAGCAAACTCAGTTTCAAGATCGGCTACTTTCATACCGTCGTCTTCACTCATTTCTGGTAAAGAGTAAATGCGGTCGCGTTCTTGTTTTATTTTCCACAGCTCTTTGTGACCCATGATCACAGTATCAATTACTGAGTATTCTTCGTAGGCAAACTGGTCTTGGTTTAGTTTAGCAACACGTTCATTTGGATCAGTACTTACATTACCTGAAGACGCTTCGAGCTCACCACTTAGAATCTTCATAAATGTTGATTTACCACAACCATTTGCACCGATTAAACCGTAACGGTTTCCGTCGCCAAATTTTGCTGAGATATTTTCAAATAATGGTTTAGCACCAAATTGCATGGTGACATTAGCTGTACTAATAATAGCGCTACCCTCCAAAGGAGTAATGATGTATTTAAATTGCGCGCAGTTTAAACCAAAATGGCCTGTTTTTCTATGAAAGTTTAAAGGCAAACCTCGTCGTTTAAGGCAATTATTATCACTGAGCTACTCGTAATTAAAATAACAAATTAGATTTAGTGTTTTTGCAAATTGTTATTCAACTTAGATAAATTAAAATTCATAAATACATTCATAATAAACCGATATGAGCGTTTAGAATTTGGTATATAAATAGGGTCTGTTGATCTTTTAAGGTTGAATTTCCAGCAGTCTGTTTGGTATTTAGGCAAGGCAGAGCCTATACAGTGTGGTTATTCCCCATAAATGGGCGATAACGTAGCATTAATGCCAAACAGGCGCTGCCCAAAGGGTTCTCCCTAGGGGCTATTTACTCTTTGTTGCTCGGTTTTTACTTAGCCCACTAGGTTACAAACTTCGCGCCGCAATTAAATAGCCCCTAGTTTGAACAAATTTCAATCCGCAAAGATCAACAGACCCTAGAGTAAAAACACTTTTAACGTGTTTGTGTGTTTACTTAACTCATTTTTGTACAACCTATAACAATAAAAAGTTATATTTATGAAAATAAAGCACTTTTAGAGCTTTTGCACTAGTCGCTATTTTTTAACCAAGATGAAATTAATTCAAATTAGAATTTTAACACACCACTTATTACCAATCCTTTTTACCTACAAAACAACTAAAAAAACAAACCTCAGCAACACCTGAAAAACAAAATTAACCTCGAGTGAATGTCAATTAAGTTTGCCGTCCAATTTTGTTGATTTTTTTTCACTTTTGAGCCGTTTATTGCTTTGTTAATCTTCGAACCTGAATTTTTACCTACGTAAAAACACTGAAATTTACACAGGGCAACACACAAGATGAGCAAAAAATTAGCGACACTGATTAGCGCAAGTATTGTATTAGCACCCGCTGTTTCGGCGGTAGAGTTATACAAAGATGATAAAAACACTCTAAAAGTAGGTGGATATCTTGATGTGCGTGTAATTAACACACAAAACGAAACCGAAGTTGTTAACGGTACTTCGCGCATTAACTTTGGCTTTACCCGAAAGCTCAAGAAAGACTGGACTGCCCTTGCACTCGTAGAATGGGGTGTAAACCCTGTAGGCAGTAGCGATATAATTTATAACAATCGTTTTGAGTCAATTCAGGACGAGTTTTTGTATAACCGTTTAGGTTACGCAGGCCTTTCACACGAAAAGTATGGTCAACTTACCATTGGTAAACAATGGGGTGCATGGTACGACGTAGTTTATGGCACAAATAATAGCTTTGTATGGGATGGTAATGCAGCTGGCGTTTACACCTATAACAAAGACGATGGCGCTGTAAATGGCACTGGCCGTGGCGATAAGTTAGTGCAGTACCGCAATAGCTATAACGATTTTAGTTTTGCAGTACAAGCGCAGCTTAAAAACAGCGAATTTTATACCTGTGACGTAAGCGATATTTCAGAAGAAGAATGCGAAACGCTATGGAACTCTGGCGATAGTGCAGCCCAAGAAGTTGAATTTAACTACACATTTGGTGCATCTGTAACATATACCCCTACCGATATGCTCACGCTTACAGCGGGTATTAACCGTGGCGAGTTTGATTTAACGTTTGGCGATGGTTCTACTCGCAATGTTGAAGATTTAATTTACGGTGCAGGCATTATGTGGGGCAATATTGATAAGCCCGGCCTTTACGTTGCTGCCAACATAAATAAAAACAAAAACCACGACACCGATAATATTGGTCGCTTAATTGATGACGCAATAGGTGTAGAAACATTTGCATCTTACCGCTTTGATAACGATTTTCGCCCTTTTATTGCCTACAACGTGTTTGATGCAGGTGATGACTACGTAATTCAGCCAAACTTTAACGCCGATCCAGACGATGTATTTAAGCGTCAGTTTGCTGTTATTGGCCTTCACTACTTAATTGACGAAGACACTATTGCCTACGTAGAAGCGCGTAAAGACTTTAGCGACTTTGAAAGTGATAACGACGATCAACAAGCACAAATGGAGCAGTCGGAAGATGACGGTATAGCATTTGGTTTTAGATATAAGTTCTAAATATAAGTTCTAAATATAAGCTCTAAATATAAGCTCTAAATATAAGTTAAAAACGACTACAACTTCCCTAAGCACAACCCTTTTAGCCCTTTTAACTTTTTTAACTGGGCTTTTTTTCTGCCATACTTTTTTCAATACTCAATTTTGCATTTAAGGCTATTTCAACAAATGCATTAACAGCCGCATTGGTATCTGCTTTTTTAATTTGTAATAGCACCGGGATTTGCGTGAGTACGTCGCTCAGTTTTATAAAATGGCACCCTTCACTATATAATTTACGTACGCAATAAGGCGCAATGGCCACACCAAGGCCAGCAGCCACTTCAGTAACTAATGTTTGCATATGCCTAGGTTGGCTAATAATGTTAGGTGAAAAATGAGCTTGTTTGCATTGCAAAATGGTTTCATCAAAAAGACCAAGTGCTTCCTCTCTATTAAAAATAATAAAGGGTTCATTTTTTAGCTTAGCTAAATCAATATTTTTATAATTTGCCAGCGCATGGTTTTGATTAACGATGGCCACCAATGAATCTACATAAATAGTATGACTTACAAATTCATCATTAATTGAATCAGGTAAAGGCCGTGAAAAACCCACATCAATTAAATCATTTTTAAACGCATGTATCTGCTCAGTTGCAGTCATTTCAAACAATGTAACGTGCACGCTTGGGTATTGCTGTTTATATTCTCGAACCAGTGCTGCCATAAAGGTTAAACATGCCGAGCTTAAGTGCGCAATATTAAGTGTACCTACCTGCCCGTTGTGGGCACGTTTAACCTGAGTTTTAGCTTTGTCAGCTAGAGCCAAAATAGCGCGTGCATCTTTTAATAGCTGCTCACCCGCTTGAGTTATTGCAACATCGCGTGAGTTTCTTATAAACAGCACAACATCAAGCTCGCTTTCGAGCTGTGCAATATGCCTACTTATTGCAGGTTGCACGGTGTGTAGCTCTTTGGCCGCTTCTGAAAAACTCTGATGCTTAGCCACGCTGACAAAACTTTTTAATGTTTTAATATCCATCATGCACCTTAAATACATTATCTGTATAGATTCTATAAAATAATATCATTTTTGTTATAGGTAAAGAACTCATACCATAGCTATATGTTAACAACACAAGACAGCTATGACCAAACCCAAACAAAATCAGTCATTAAGTCGATTTATTTTATTACTAATGACCACTGCAATTGCAGCAACAGCAGCAAACTTGTACTACAACCAGCCTATTTTACCGCTTATAGCGAACGAATTTAATTTAACTGATTCGCAGCTTGGGAGTATTCCCGCGCTTACACAAATTGGTTACGCGTTTGCGTTATTATTTATTTCTCCTTTGGGTGACTCGATTGCTCGCAGGCATTTAATTACTATTTTGTCGTGCTTATTAGTAGTGGCTTGTAGTGCAGCAATGCTTGCACCTAACTTACCTTTATTACTTATATCGGTATTTTTAATTGGTGTAAGCGCCAATATAACCCAGCAATTAATACCCTTTGCAGCATCGCTTGTATCGAGCGAGCAAAAAGGTGCCACGTTAGGCACATTAATGATGGGCTTAACTATCGGTATTTTACTTTCAAGAACGTTAAGTGGGTTTGTAGGTGAGCAATTTGGTTGGCGAAGTGTATTTTTAATGTCGGCAGTACTCGCAGCATTATTTGGTATATTACTGCGCGTGTTTTTACCTAGCAATAAGCCACACACTAATTTGCGTTACTGGCCTCTCATTAAAAGTATGTTGGCGTTGTTTATTAAACATAAATCACTGCAGCATTTTACACTTTCGGGCGCATTTTGGTTTGCATCATTTAATGTGCTTTGGGCAACACTTGCCATTTATGTAAGTAACGAGCCATTTAACTACAACGCTCAACAAGCTGGTTTATTTGGTTTAATAGCATTGGCTGGCGTAATTGGGGCTAAGTCATCGGGTAAATGGGTCAGCAAACTGGGATCTAAAGCTCTAATTATGATTGCACTTACGCTTGCGGCAATCGGCTTTGCTATTACAGGTTTGTTTAATGGCAGTTTAGCGTCGTTAGTTATTGGCATTATTCTAATCGACTTTGCCATATTTAGTGCGCAAGTGGCTAACCAAGTGCGTGTTTTTAGTATTGACCCCACTGCGCAAAGTCGCATAAATGGAATTTACATGCTGGGTTATTACCTTGGAGGCGCTGTTGGCTCAATGGTTGGTGTTAAAGCATTTGCACTTTATCAATGGCCTGGCGTTGTTGCTGTAAGCATTATATTTATTTTGCTAAGTGGCATTTTTAATTCATTTGCTAAAAAGTAATCGCTTAAAACTTAAGGAGTAAAAATGGGTATGTTAAAAACAGCGGGTAGCTTTACATTACTGTGTATCGCCAGCTTAACTATTATGGTGGGAACCCTACTTGCGCCAGGTTTAGTAAGTATTTCACAAGGATTAGGTATAACCGATAACACCGTACTTTTAATTACGTTGCCATCGTTAGGCGCTGTGGTTTTTGCGCCGCTAGCAGGAAAATTAATAGATAAATACGGAGCTTATAAACTTTTAGTAATTGGATTATTTTTATATGGGGTTGCAGGTGCCAGCGCTTACTTTTTAAAAGGCCCAACGCTTGTATTTGCTAATCGATTTTTACTCGGCGGTATAACTGCTGTGGTAATGGCAAGTTGTACGGTTTTAATTTCTGCTTGGTACACAGGCGAAGCACGCCTTGGCATGATTGCAAAACAAGGCATGGCGATAGAGTTAGGCGGTGTTATATTTTTATTTTTAGGCGGATTATTAGCGTCGCAATTTTGGGCGCTGCCATTTTCACTTTATTTAATAGCGTGGGTATTTTTGGCTATGCTTTTATTATTTGTGCCAAGTAAAAACTCACTGGCTAGTAATAGCGATGAAGTGTCAGAACATCTACACCATAAAGCTAACAATGGCCTCTCGTTAAAAAGCGTTTATGTAATTTCAACACTCGCGATGACCATATTTTTTACGTCTACTGTGTTACTGCCCATTACAATGAACGAGGAAAACTTTAATGAGTCACAAATAGGCCAACTACTCGCATTTATATCTTTAGTGGCTGTAGTTACCGCAGGCTTTATGCCTAAAATAACAAAGAAGCTTGGTGAGCCCGAGGTTTTGGCATTTGCCTTTTTAGCGTTTAGTTTATCGTATATTTGTTTTACACAAGTAAGCACCCTACTTTTAATTTTAGGCGCAATATTAATAGGCATAGGATTTGGTTTTAGTATTCCGCTTTTAAACCATATGACGGTAGAGCTCAGCGATGTGAAAGTACGCGGCCGTAACTTATCGTACTTTACGAT
Organism: Pseudoalteromonas sp. SWXJZ10B; assembly: GCF_015864475.1. Lineage (NCBI taxonomy): Bacteria > Pseudomonadati > Pseudomonadota > Gammaproteobacteria > Alteromonadales > Pseudoalteromonadaceae > Pseudoalteromonas > Pseudoalteromonas sp. SWXJZ10B. The sequence goes on along the minus strand of NZ_JADYXD010000006.1, from coordinate 171,515 downwards.
GGCTGTATTTTCGGGTCAGTTTTTTACCTCATTTATGCAGTACATACCTGGTGGTGAAAAAAACGTATTTATAATTTGTAGCGTTTCAGCATTTATAATTGCACTGGTATTGTTTTTTAAACCTATCAAAGCAAAGTAGTAGTAACTTAAAAAAGAGCATTTTTATAAATGCTCTTTTTTATCTAAACCTCCCGCTTTATTATTTGCACTACCTTACTGATTACTTTTTTTTAATTTGACTCTAATGCTAAGTTTAGCATTAGAACAACATTTAGTATGATGTGTTCTTTTGCTGTAAAGCCACCAGCTAATTTATATTAACTGCATTAAGAGTGTAAAAAGATGGTGAAATTATATTGAAATTGCAAAGTACTTACACCGCTTATTGCTGATCACTAATCACAAAGGCGTAAGGCTGATTAAAAGCAGTAACAAATAGATATGTATATGCTCATAGGTACTGACTGGATTCTAACTCAATAGCTGCATACTGTATATAAACACAGTGCATATATTTCCTGTCAAAAATAACTTAAACCAACTTCCCTTTGTAAGTCGTTAATAATATTAAACTAAATAAAGTGCTATAAAACTGATTCGTTATCATAAATAGATAAAACAGCGCTAACTGTATATACATACAGTTAGCATTTAAACCTATCTAACCTACTTTTTAATAAACGCACTATAACCAGCTAATGCCTTTGATACACTGAGTGGTGGATTATCTGAATGCTCAGCACCTTCGTTTATAGCGCTTTGCCACGCAAGGTTATTATTGGGGTTTGCTTTTAAAGCAGACTCTAAATTATTAAACGCTTTTAACATTAACGGATGCTCTGCTCCACCCACCGAAAGATATAAATAAGTAGGCGCCTTAACTTTGTTAGCTTGAGTAGTTAAAAACGCTTCTACATTATTAACCACTGTCATGTCGTCATACCAAGCCGCTGGGCTAAATGCAAAGTAGCCATTAAACAGTTCAGGCCTTGTATGCAGTGTATAAAGTACAAAGCTGCCACCGGCCGAAAAACCACTTAATACACGGTTATTACTAAGCTTATATTTTGCCGATAAATACGGGAATAGCTCAGTTTCAATAAACGCTAAAAACTTGTCGGCTTCACCATTAGGCTCTATAAGTGTTTCGCCCTCAGGGCGCGCTTGTGTATTTACATCTTGGCGAGCATAAGGAGGCACTAAATCGCGATTACGTGTATCTGTAAAAAATAAATTAGGAATAGACACCAATATAGCCTTATCCCCTTTTTCGCTCTTAGCTTGTTTTGTAAGTGCTTTGTCCCATGTATCTAAATTAAAGTTACCATCGGTTTTAATAATTAACGGATACGCTTTTTTAGGATTGTAATTAGCGGGTAATCTTATAAACACTTTGCGCGACTCATTAAGCACGCTTGAGTTAATTGTTACGTCTGTATAGGCCGATACATAATGGTTGTAATAGCGTATGGCTAAAATACCGATAGCGAAAATGACTACGGCTAAACTTAAATTAATAAAATAGTGTTTTGTTATTTTTATTGCCATGCGGCATTCCTTTAAATATTTAGGAGTTATTTAATCGAGCTTAACCCATTGTTTTATTTCAAGCGCGGTCATAATAAGCTCAACCGAAAACGCGGCTAAAATCATCCCCATCACACGCGTTAAAATAGACGCGCCGCCAGTACCAATAAGCTTAATTATTTTACCCGAAAGCAGCAACAGTATTAAAGTAATACCCAACACACCAAGTGTAACAAGCGCTGTGCCTATTTGTGTGGTAATTGGGTGTATGTGGTTGTCGGTAAGTAGTATCACCGCCAAAATAGCGCCAGGAGTCGCCGTTGCAGGTATAGCTAGCGGAAACACTGCTATATCGTGATCGGGGTCTTGTTTAGCTTTGTTAGAATCGTTTCCAAATATCATTTGCAGGCCAAACAAAAACAATATAATTCCGCCCCCTAACTGAAACGACACCAACCTAATTCCCATCGCATTAAGTATTAGCTGCCCTATTAAAATAGAACCCAATAGTACGCAACCAGCATAAAGCACCGTTTTAAAGGCTGTTTTACGACGTTGTTGATCTGTTAAATGAGAAGTAAGCGCAGCAAACAGCGCCATAGTGCCTATTGGGTCAATGGTAGCCCAAATAACAAGCGCATCTTGAGATAGTTTTTCTAGCATATAAAATCCTTGTTAAGCGTAAATATTTAATAAAACACGGGTAACAAATTCATTTGCTTACGCTTAACTATAATAGAAAGCCGTTATTTTTTGTATTTTATTTACACTTGGAGGCGTTGACCTTTCAGGATTGAAAAAAGATAAGCACTTATAATTGCCGTCATTCGTTAAAGTGATTTATGCCAAATAGAATTTTCTCTTAAGCTAAAACCTAACTTAATAAGTAAATTATGGGAACGTGCATTGTGTGCACTCACCTCAGCCGATAAATGTTTAAGCGCAATATCCTTAAGTAGCGTTTCAATAAAACCAGTGACTACTTCAAACATTACGCCTTTATCCCAAAAGTCGGGGTGTAGCTCAAATCCTATAAACGCACTACTTTTACACGGCGTTAAATTATAAAGCCCACAAGTACCCATTAATTTTCCAGATGTATTATGTTCAATTGCAACTCTAATCACTTCGCCTTCGTAGTAGGCACTAATATCATCTTGTATTAATTGTTTGATTTGTGTTTTGCTGAGCGGTGTTTCGTAGTCGTTAAATTCTGACACATGCGGGTGGTTTAAAATATTAAATAAACACGTAGCGTGTTTGTGGGTAATTAAACGCAGCGTAACGCGTTCAAGCTTTATGGTATTAAACATTTTATTTAAGTAGTTAGTTAAATTAGCTCTTTATGGGCACGCATTATTAACTTACCATACCCCATTAACAAGCATTATCTTTAAAGCAAAAAGAGTAGATAACGTAATGAGTGACGATTTTAAAGTAATACAACCCACTACCACAGTATATTGCCCAAAGCGCGGCGAAGGCTGGACCTTAACAGGCATTACTAATATTAACGAGTTTACCTCAGTAATGTTTGACGGCACACGCTACACACTCCCGGCGCGCGAAATAGTAGAAGAGCTTTTGCCAAACCAACTAGCACGCGAACAAAATAGCTAGTTAGTTCCGTACACAATAAAAAGGCTGCAGAGTTGCAGCCTATTTTATAATTTATGCCAATTTAAAATGTATCATCTTCACTGTATACATTAACATTTAACTCATCTTCATCCTCAAATACCACAAACGAAATTGGCTTACAGCATACTTGGCAGTCTTCAATGTATTGCTCATCAATATCTGCTGCATCAAGTAATATTTCTATACTTTCTCCACAATAAGGACAGCTTATTGATTTTTCGGTTAACTGGTTCATTTATCACCTGCTAATTTATATCTTGAATGTTGCCACTTTAATAAACAAGCTCGCATAATACAACAGCGTATCAAATAGCGTTTATTTTACTGAATTAATTAAAGCATACTGCTTGCTTTAAAAGTGATCTCACTCCCAGTGAGATGCTTATAAAACCTTTTTATGACATTACTTTGCACCATAAATAGTTAACCGGCTAAAACTATGCCACTACAATGAAATAGTATTAGCACTTGGCGGGTCTAACTTTATAAGTATTTAAACTCACACCTCAGGTGGATAATTTTATGAAAAAATCACTCGCATTAGCATTAACATCTGCCGCAATATTGTTTAGTACGTTTACGCATGCAGCTAAAACCGAAAAAGCTGTTTTAGCTGGAGGTTGCTTTTGGTGTATGGAAAGCGATTTTGAAAAACTAGAAGGTGTAACCGATGTAATATCGGGCTTTACTGGTGGCAAACTTAAAAACCCAACATACAATGGTAACCATAAAGGCCATTACGAGGCGGTAGAAATCACTTACGACCCGGATGTAGTAAGCTATAAGGGCATACTTGATCATTACTGGGTTAATATTGATCCCTTTGATGCCAGAGGCCAGTTTTGCGATAAAGGCCCGAGTTACTTAAGCGCTATTTTTGTAGAAAACGACGAACAACGTAAATTAGCCGAAAAAACAAAAGCAGCTGTGGTAGCCGAGTTTCCTAATCAAACTGTGGTTACGCCTATATTAAACGCAAGTACCTTTTACCCTATTAAAGGGAGGGAAAGCTTTCATCAAGATTATTACAAAAACAATCCAATCCGATACAACACTTATCGTTGGCGTTGTGGTCGCGATAGCCGCCTAGAAGATATTTGGGGCGACAGAGCAACCCACTAGTATTTATTAAGCAACTTAAATTACACCAACAAAAGGCTGCATATTGTGCAGCCTTTTACATATCTACAAAGCTAGCTTTCTCTGCTTCAAAAAGTATACAAACCTTCATTATCAATAAATAGTATATTCTGTTTCCTAAAGCTGGCTGTTTATCTACTAAATCAAATGCAATAAATTGCACTCCTAGATTGATATAAACCAAATTCAACAACTGGAGTTACACAAAATGTTTGCCAATCAATTACAGCTAGCGCGTGCTCTAGAGTTACCTACACGCCAAGCCATGCTTTACCGTGAACCAGCAGTACAACATTTTTGGAATAGCAACACCGACCTAATTACAAACGCATGGAGCGAATGGGAAACAACATCAATAGATGGCTCAACGTTTACGCTTGACGACACACTACTTGATAAAAACCTACGTGAAGCAGTAAAGCAAGCATGGGAAGATCCATCAAAAGAGCTGGCCGTAAAAGCGTTATTACACGAAGTAGCGCCTGATGTATTTCAATTTCAATTTTTTGATCCAGAGCGCCTTGCCGTATTACGCGGGTATTTAGAACAAGTATGGAATTCGCAAATTCCTATGCGCCCACCATATGGCATCGTGTTAAATCGCCGTGGTGCCATGCTTGATAGCCGATCAGAAGGTTATTTTGCAGCGCCAAGCTTTCAAGCGTTTTATAACGAAATACTAAACACTTACATGCGCCCTATTTCGCGTATGCTGTTCCCGGAGGTTACGGGGTTTGATACACAAACGTTTGGTTTTTCAATTTATTATGAGCCAAACACAGATTCGTCAATTCGCCCACATACCGATGCATCGGCCGTAACGCTTAATATTAACTTAAACTTACCAGGCGAAGAGTTTACAGGGTCAGAAGTTGACTTTTATCACCCGTACACAGGCGACATTAAATCACTTACGTTTAAGCCCGGCACTGCCATGTTACATCGTGGCAATATTGCACACGCAGCAAAGCCTATTACCAGTGGTGAGCGAACTAACTTTGTTTTGTGGTTGTATGGAGAACGCGGGCGATTGCCAGCACAAGGTGCCCCACGCATTCCTATTGATGCTAAACAGCGCTGGATTAACCCTAAAAAGACGAACGACGGCTATGCACCGTTTTAATCGAGTTTTTAACTAAGTTTTTAACTAAGCTTTTAACTAAACAAAAGGCTGCTTAATTTAAGCAGCCTTTTCGTTAGTATCGTTTTAGTTTACGTTTAAAATTTATACGTTGCAGATAGCCTTACACTTCTGGGTGTGCCAGGTTGAACCCAGGCATCAGCAAATGAGTTAGTGTAATAGGTTTCATCAAACAGGTTATCTACCTCTGCACGCAAGCCAATTGCCTTAGTTACATCAACATCTATAAAAGTACGCGCTGTTGTATAGCTTGGTAGCTCAAAATCGGTACCAAAAAAGCCGTTTCGAGAATCTACATAAACTAAACCTGCGCCAAACTTAATTGCTTTGCCATATAACTCGGCTGATTTAACAAGCTGTAAACTAAGTTGATGTTTAGGAATATTTAATAAAGAACTACCCGCTTCAACGGTATAGCCAAAGTTAGCATCAAAAAATGAGTTTTCAATAGTTGCATCAACATACGCATACGATAACCATAGGCTCACATCATGCGTTAGCTCACCGTTTATATCAATCTCTATGCCTTTGCTTTGTGCTTCGCCTATTGCAGCAAAAGTAAATGCAGTGGGATCGTCAACCACCAGCATGTTGTCTTGCTCTACTTTAAACATCGCGATAGTGCCAAATAAAGCGCCATCGTTTAAAGTAAATTTAACTCCCAACTCTGTTGAAGTAGATTGATTTGGTTCAAACCCATCGCCATTTGTATCAGTGCCAGATAAAGGCCTAAAGTTTTCGCCATAAGCGGCATAAACAGATACAAACTCGCTCGCCTCATACACAACACCTAGTTGGGGGCTAACACGCGATTCGTTTTGCTTTGATTGAGTATTAGCTAAGCGGTTATTAAGTGTTTGTTCGTAGTCATCAAAACGTATACCAATACGTACATCAAACTTATCGGTTAGGCTTATTTGGTCTTGTATAAATACACCTAACGACTCTTGGACTTCTAACTTATCGGTATTGGCCGTTGGCGTAGGTAACTCATATGCTCCATATACAGGATTAAAAACATTTATATACTGATCGCCACGTACACGAAGAACAAATTGATCATTTTCGAACTTATCAGAATCAACACCAATTATTAAACGGTGATCCAACCCTGCAACCTCTAAATTACCTGTCACTTCGGCTCTAAATACCTGATATTTTGCATTGTAATCACGGTAGCGCCTAAAGCGATTTACTTCACCATCAACAACAACTGCAAAACCAGTTTCGGTAGCAAACCCTTCAAGCGAAGTATCACGGTAGTTAGCGCCCAGCAATACGCTCCAATTATCATTAAAGTCATGAATAAACTCTAATTGATGGCCAAGTACGTCAGCCTCTATTGGGCCATCACCTGGCTCACCTAAAAAGCGGCTCTCTGGTATTAAACCAAGTTCGCCATCTATGGCTAATACGCCCCTATCAAAAGGGACCTCTTGGTCGCTGTATTCAAGCTCATATATTAGTTGGCTATTATCATTAATATTCCATGTTATTGATGGGCTAAAGCCTTGTTTAGTTGTCTCTATTGTATCGCGAAAGCTTTTTGCGTCTTCATAAAAACCAACCAGTCTAATTGCTACGTCGTCGCTAAGGGGTGTGGTGTAATCTACATCAGCGCGGTAGGTGTCAAAGCTGCCTACGCTTAGCTTTAGCTCGCCGCTTGTATCAAACGTTGGGCGCTTAGTAACGAGATTTACTGTACCGCCAGGTTCACCACGGCCAAATAAAGCAGCACGTGGACCTTTTAACACCTCAACCGATTCAATACCCGACAAATCACGTGAGCCACCAAAACCACGCCCTGCATTAAACCCATTAACAAGGTAATTACTTGGCAAGTTTTCATCGCCTACAAAGCCGCGTAGCGCAAAGCTATTCCAAAGTCCGCCAAAGTTATTTTGACGCGCTACCGATGCCGATAAATCAAGCGCTTGATTTAAATTTATAGCACCTGCGTTTTCAAGCGCTTCTAAATCTATTTTTAATTCTGATTGCGGTGTTTCTAAAGGGCTAAAATTGCCTTGATAAGCTTGGCGCGAGCCAATCACTGCCAATCTTTCTATAGGGCTATTATTTACGCTGTCATCCTTTGGGGTTTGTTCAGCAGCCATAGCGTGGCTGCTAAACAAACTGACTAAGCATGCGCTTAAATAGCTGAGCTTTAGCCCATTTTTATTGGTATTCATTATAAACCTTGTTAATTAGTTGACTCATAAATTTTCTTTTAGCTTAACGCCTGTAACGTCAGGCTCATCCGTTTCATTAAGCATTGTTTTTTTAAAGCTAGGTATACTCTTAAGCGCAGCTTTAGGTGGGTTGCCTTTTATAAACAGCCAAGGGTAGTAAAACTCCCTTAAACTTTTATGAAATCCTCGCATACGGTATTCATATCTAAATGCAGCTAAAGCATCAGTGCTCGCCAATCGGGTAAAACTGCGTTGTAGCAATAGTGGTGGTGAAAACCACGATACAATCCCTGCTAGTTGATACTTTGTGTGCGCTGCATCACGATAAGCATGCGAAAGTTCCCCTGCTTTTTCGTCTCCAACTTGCTGAAATGCGTAATACCATTTCCACTCAAACTCGCTTTGCATATCAACATGATCTTTCCACTGTGGATTTGACGCTACAAAAGCATCCATTGTGGTTTTCTTTGGTAAATCCCATGCATCGTTAACCGCCTCACGCTGAGTAAGCACAATGTCGCCGCCTTTTGGTGAGTGAACAGTTTTGTTTATAACTAAATCGCCTAAAATAGGAATAATAAAGGCAACTAACACCCAAAAACCGATTAATGTTGAAGCAACACGCGGCGCACTGTTGGCATTTTTGCCCCACCACACACTGAGCAAAGTCCAAAACGCAATGTAAATTACACATATAAAAGTAACAAACCCCACATCAGCAAGGGCCGAATGACTAAGAAATGTACCTAAATAAAATGGCAACATTAAACACACTATTACTGCTATCAACCTTACAGCTATACGCGCCCCCCATAATGCAAAGTACGACTTAGCCGTAGTCACTAATAAGTCATGCCTGGCGCTTGTTCGCTCATTAGCAAATAAATCATGAAATAATAAAATAACTATCAGCGGTGCTAATGCACTAATTACAAATACAAAATCAATTTTACCTACCTGCGCTAGCTCTGCGTTTTGTGAATCGCTCTCGTAAATTTGCCCCTCTAGGGCAAGTAAATTTAAGCGGTGTTTCCACGGATAAATATCGCGCTCGCCTAAAGCAGCAAACGCTAAATTTGAAGGTGCTGAATACGTTAAATGAAAGCTGTAATAGGCAAGCGAACCAGCATCACTGTATTTATTTTGTACGTTAGCTAATTCAGTTAAATCAGCCGTTTTTAAACGCTCAATAGTATGTTGTTGCTGGCTTACTTCACTAAGGCCGCTGAAAACTGCAAACCCCGATATAGCAAATGTACATGCTAGTAATATCACTAAATATTTTTGACGAAGTAAAAAACGCCATTCACGAATTAGCTGTGAAAATACATAACTCATAACAAACGCTTCCCTACAAATTTAATACCGCCTAACAGCACTGCAATCCAAATAAATAACTGTAAAAATGCAGGGATACTTCGCTGCGCTCTCACTTGTGCGTTATCTACATTAAAAGTAAAGTTTTGCAGTACTTGCCAATTTTGTGCACTTACACGAGCCTGCTTAGTCGCTTCGGTACTGGCATTGCGGTTCATATCGTCTTGGTAGCTAAGCTTTTCTACATGAACTTTGTTAAGCCCTTGCACAAAGTCAAAACGCAACTGTTCGGTTTCACGCAAAAAGCGGTGATGAGTTTCAATACTCGTTCCTACCACTATCATCGATAACGACCGAATAGCCACCATAGGTGAAACCCAACCAAAATAACGAGATACCTTCGTTTGTTTAAGCTCAGCTTGCATACGTTGCTCGGCAAATTTGTTTAGTACGTTAGTCAATTTTGCTTCAGATTCGCTGGCTACTAATCCTCTAAAATTAACGGGTAGCTCATCTATACTTTTAACGTTGTACTTTTTAAGAAGTGATTGTTTAAATTGCATAAAGGCAGGGTCGTTTGCGTTATGGCCGTCGCCTAATTTTCTAAGTTGTGCTTTTACAGCAAAGTCTGTTTCTATTTTACCGGCAGATAGCACAGCCGTTGAAGCACTGGTACTTGCTACGCGTGGCATAACAATACACAGTAAAATCCACACAAAGGCAAGTGCGGTAAAGCTGCCACTGTTTTTACTAAACACGCTCGATGCCAGTAAAATCAGTAATACCCACACAGTTAAATATAAAGCGTAGCCAACAACAAAACTTACAACTGCCAGTAAGCTTTCGCCCGCAGCAACCGTAAATAAAGCCGATACCGTAAGCGGAGTTAAAATTAAGCCCACAACAGAAAGTAGCGCCAATCCTTTACCTGCAATTAGCGTTACACCCGATGTACCTTGCGATAACAAATAAGAAAGCGTTTGCGATTCGCGCTCTCGGCTAATACCGCTGTAGCCAATTAATATTAATAATAACGGTGCGAGTGTTTGCACAATAAATGCAGGCGTTAAACTGCCTAATTTAGTTAATGCAGTCCCTTGGCGACTATCTGCAAACATTGCGCTGTTTTGTCTGTGCCCTTCTAAAAATATAGAGTTGCCTGTGTAAGCGTCAATACCAGGGTCTAGCGTACTAAGTGGCGAAGGCGTTCTAAATGCATAATGCCCGTAATGCACCATTCTGTGTGGATGGCGGTCGGGTTGATCAACAAAGCTCTTATCGCTTGTTGTTTGTAACTCATGACGAGCATGGCTTAGCTCCATCATGGTAATAGCCGTTACAATTACCGAAGCAAGCGTGAGCACCAAACCTATAGCAAGCACGGTCATTGCTAATTTTGAGCGAAGCCAATAACGCCACTCATCTTTGGCAACAATCACCACCTTTGAAAAGTTATTTATACTCATTAAGCACCTCTTTTAGCGTGATGCCCAAACGCAGCGTGTACTTGCTCGGTATCAATACGCCCACTTTGGGGCGCATCAAACTCTCCCACCAGCTCACCGTTTTTAAGTAAACCAATTCGATTAGCGACTTGGCAGGCACCGTATACATCGTGGGTAACCATTAAAATAGTCGCACCCGTTAATGCAAGCTCACGTACAAGTTGATTAAATTCATCAATAGCAACAGGATCAAGGCCAGAGGTTGGCTCATCAAGTAAAAAAATGGGTGCTTCACGCAGTATCGCAAGTGCAATTGCTGTTTTTTGCCTCATACCTTTTGAATAAGTTTGCATGTGGCGATCCCATGCATCGTGTTGCAATGCAACTCGATTAAAAGCCGCGTTAATTTGCTCATCTGATTTTTTAATATCAGCGAGTGATAAAAAATATTCAACATTTTCACGAGCAGTTAAATGCGGATATAACGTAGCCGACTCTGGCAAATACGCTGTTTTACCTCGCACAAAATCAAGCGCTTTACTCACCTCTTTACCCGCTACTTTTACAGAGCCTTCGGTTGGTTTATTAAACCCAAGTAGCGTTTTTAACGTGGTTGATTTACCCGCACCATTACCACCAAGTAGCGCATAAACCTCACCTGCAGCCACACTAAAGCTTAAGTTTTTTAAAATAGCGTTATTTTTAATACTAAAATTTAAAGAACTCACTTCAATCATCGCATCACTTAGGACGGCGTCTGCATTGCTAAGTTGTTTATCAAAAGTTTTAGGGGCAATTGTTGGTGTTTTATTAATCGCGGTAGGTGTTGTCACACTCAAACTCTATTTAGGAAAATTAGATGGCGTGTATGTTATACTATATCAAATACCAATTGCAACAATATAACATCGCAATAATTAACAAATAAGATAATTACGGTTACTTAGTTAATAGGTTACTTAGTTAATAAATTATTACTTTAGGAGGTAAAAATTAAAGCAACTTTAATTACCCCTTTTATATGGAATTTAGGATGGTGTTATGTGTGCTTATTTACAATTTAACGTAAATTATAAACCAAGCATAAAGAGTGTAATTTTTTTAGCTTTGCCATGCTAACGCCTTTGGTAAAACCTTATGTCGAGTAAGTTGGTAATTTTAAAAAATGTGCTATCTTTTTATTATCCATATCATAAAAATAAGCGCTAACATGTTGTTCCGAGGTACAATTGCCATAGCCATATTGGTAATTTCTGCTGCTAATAAAAGCGATGCAAATGAAGTAGACGTGCAATTTAGTGGTTTTGCATCTTTAACACTCAGTTACACTGACGATTCAGATATCGGCTTTGCATCAAATTATTTAAACGAAAACGATACCGGTTTTTCAGTAACGCGTGATTCAATTTTAGGTGGGCAAGCTAATATCTCGCTCTCAAAAAACTGGGACTCTGTGGTTCAAGTAGTAGTACAAGATCATAGCTTCAAAAGTCTTGATAACTTTTTAGAACTCGCTTTTATTCGTTATCGCCCCTCGCGCCATTGGGCTATTCGTGCTGGCAGGCTAAACAGCGATCTTTACTTACTCTCTGAATATCCTTATGTAGGATACGCCTATTTGTGGATCCGCCCTCCTCATGAATACTACTCTTTTGCAAACATTGCAGGAAATTACGACGGTGTGGATATTGAATACAGTAAAGCCATTGATGAAGGTTTTTTACGTTTAAAGCTCGCATATGGAAGCTCTACAGCAAAGTTAAAAGCCGATAATGACGACTTTTTTATTGATTTTGATAATTTAACCACCTTTAGTGTAACCTATTCACTTGACGCATGGACCGCACGTTTCTCTTTATCTAAATCTGATTTTGGTGGCTATAAGTTAACCTCATTGGATGAGTTTTTAGCCTTACTAGACGCAGTACCACAAAGTATATGGCCACAAGCACAAACGATATCTAACAAATTTAATACCAAAGGCCACAGTATAGAATACGCGGCATTTGGACTAACCTACGATCATAATAATTGGCTTATTCAATCTGAAGTAGGTATTTCGGAATCCGATTGGATAATAGCTCCATCAGTACTCAATACTTATATTAGCGCTGGTTATAGGGTAAATAATGCAATATTTTACACGAGCTTTTCTGCAGCCAAAAATCGTCACGATGTTATACAAGTAAACGAACCTGTTTTTTCACCAGGCATACCCGATCAAATTTCAGAGCCAATACAACAACTAGCATTTGCAACACAAGCTGCTATTAAGGTGCCTTATGTTCATCAGCATTCAATTAACATAGGTGTAAAATGGCAACTATCGGAGCGATTAGCGCTAAAAGCTCAACTAGACCGCTTTGATATAAAGCCCGAAGGTGCGGGTTTATGGAGTCTTAGTAATCCTGCAGATGTAGACAAAGGCCACAAAGTACATATGCTAAGTTTGAACGCTAGTATGGTGTTTTAACAATGATGAGCTATCGTAACTCACTCCTTTATGTGTTGCTGCCGCTTTGCCTGCTTCTTGTTAGTGTTAATGCCAAATCTACAGAGTTTGTAGTGGTGGTAAATAAAAACAATACAATTAACGCTTTATCCAAACGCGAAGTCATCGATATTTATATGGGTCGCTATTTAACGTTTCCTGATGGTGAAACCTCTAAGCCACTTGATTTACCGGCGCAATCTGCATTAAAAAATGATTTTTACCTGCAACTGGTCAACAAAAATGAGCAAAAAATTAATGCTTATTGGGCAAGGTTATTATTTTCAGGGCGCGCAAAGCCCCCATCACCGTCAACATCCGTTGAAGACGCGTTAAACAAAATAGCTGCATCACAATTTGCAATTGGTTATATTCCTCAATCGCAGGTTACAGACGCAGTAAAAGTGGTATACACATTTGATAAAAATTAGCCAAGCACTCTACGTACGCGTTGCTCTATCAATCGCTATTGTCGCCATTGTAGTAACGTTAGTGTCGTCAACACTTTCTTATTACTCGGGTCTTAAAGAAAAGAAAAACACCAATTACCTACTCGTGCAGCAGTTAGCACAAACAATGGGAAAAACAGCCGCTATAGCAGCCTACCTAAACGATCGTGAATTAAGCCAAGAAATTATTAATGGCTTGCTAAGTAACGACTTAGTGCAAGGCGCAAGCTTAGAAGGAGAGGTAAACCCAAAAGGAGAAATGGATTTATTTATTGCAAGTGGCTCTACTAACAAGAAAAAAGAAGCTGTTTTAATTAAATTAGTTCACCCCTTTATAGAAGACACTTTTATAGGTGTACTGGCCATATACCCCGACGATAACTTTATTGAACAACAAGCACAGTCATCACTTATAAAAGAATTTATTTTAATGCTGATTCAATCAATCGTCATCGCTTTTTTTGTGTCACTGGTTGTACGCAAATGGCTCACTCAGCCTATTCAAAACCTAACAGACAGCTTTGCGACAATTGATCCTACCAATCCCGAAACCATGACAATGCTAGAGTTTAAGCAAGGTAAGCGAGACGAAATAAGCAGACTGACGCAAGGTATAAATGCCTTAATGCATGAGTTAAAGCTAACCATTAGTAATGAGCAATCCCTTCGTAAAAAAACTCAAGAACTAGAAGCTAAATTTAGACTTATTTTTGAACAAGCCAGCGCCGGTATTTGTTTATTAGATGACAAAAATATTATCACCACCTTTAATCCCGCGTTTAAACATTACTTTACCGTACCCGGCGAAGAAGAGTTATCAACCTTGCACTTTCCTGCTCTGTTAAATAACGTTGATGAATTACAAAACCTACTTGCAGATATACGTTGTGATAAAAACCCACCACAAGCAACCCTAGATATAGAGTGTAAAGTGGGCCATAAAACCATTTGGCTGCACTGTTTATTTGTTAGATTAACAGAGCAACGTGAAACAAAGCGAAGCGTTCAACAAGAACACTTAGTTGAAGTAATTTTACATGATGTAACTGAGCGCGCCGAACGCGAATTTCAAACCCGCTTTGAAGCCGATCACGACCCACTTACCGATTTACTTAATCGTCGAGCCGGCGAAAAACGACTTAAAAAAGCGCTGCGCGAGTGTATTAAACACAATCAGCACCTAGTACTAATGATGATTGATTTAGATAAGTTTAAACCCATTAACGACACCTACGGCCACGAAGCCGGTGACAAAGTGCTTATTGAAACAGCGCACAGATTTAAAACACTTTTCCACGAAAAAAACGACATTTGTATCCGCCTAGGCGGTGACGAATTTATAATTGCGCAACAGGTAAATACCTACCACAAAGCAGCAACGCGTGAACAATCTATTGTTTTGCTTAAAGAGCTACAACAACAGGTTAGTATTTCAAACACTAAAACATGCGCAGTAGGTGCAAGCATAGGTATTGCAGTAGCCCCATATGATGGCAATGAACTACACCAATTAATGCATAACGGTGATAAAACCCTTTATCACGTAAAAGAAACAGGCCGAGGAAAAGTCGCCTTTTATGACGATATAAAAAATTAGATGGCGTGAATGAGTAACTACATAGTAAATGCTATAACGTATTTATGGCTTTCAAATAATCTTTATTATAAAAATAAGCCGCTAACCCAAAATACGAAATAACACCTAAATAAGCAATTGGGAAGTGTGAATATACGCTGAGGTAAATAAGCAATAATATAAAAAACAGACTAATGCTAAAGCAAACCACTGCCAAAAGCCTGCCTAAACAACATATAGATTGGGCTGCAATATTTAAAACAAACAAGGTAATAGCACCAAGTATTACATACACTAAAGTGTTTAAATCTTCCCCATACGCTAAACCATCTTCGGTATAGTACATCATGTAATGAGCGAGCGGAGTCAGTGCTAATAAAGCCCAGAAACCATAACTGCTCCAAGTTGATGAGACAAAATAGTTACTACCAATGTCAGGCGCAGGAAACGATGCTTTATATCTATTTTGATTCATAAGAAGTGACCTTTCATTTAGTATGCTAAGCTAAAATAACTACGCTTATTATTGATTTTTATAATAACAATTACAACTTACCTCATTGACCACAAAAAACCACACTAGTAAAAAGTGATAAACCAGACCCCTAAAACATAGATTTACATCCAAACCTTTAAAGTAAATTGAACAATTAAGTTTTCAATTGATAGAATGCCAACCTATTTTTCTATCAAGAGATACAATGGCAAACTTCAATACTCATCTTAATACTGCCGTAATCATCACCGGCTTAAGTTCAGCCACTTTATTATCTGCAGGCCATATTGATTTAAACGGCGCACTCTGGCTATGGTTTTTAGGCTCAATTGGCGGCTTATTACCCGACATAGATTCAGATAACTCAACATCACTCGATACTATTTTTAACTTATTTGCACTGAGCGCTGTATTACTGGTACTGCATTACATAACCACCGAGCTCATTATTGAAATTAGCTTTATCGAGTTAATCGTAGTGCCATTATTGGTTTACGGATTTATGAAATATATTATTAGACCAATTTTTGAATGGATCACAGTACATAGAGGTAGTTGCCACTCTTTACTATTTATACTGTTATGCGCGCTATTAACGACTCAAGTAACATGGAAACTGAATGACCAATCAACCACACAAGCAGCTGTCTTTGCCTGGTTAACGGGTGGGTTTATTTTATTAGGCGGATTAATTCATTTATTGCTGGATGAAATTTACAGTGTAGATTTAAGTAATGTCAGAATTAAACGCTCTTTTGGCACCGCTTTAAAAATAGCTGACTTTGATAATAAGTTAATTACGCTAGCTTCAATTATTGCCATTGCAGGTTTAATCTATGTTGCGCCCCCTACAGAACAAACTATCACAGCGTTAAGTGATTGGTCTCACTTTATATTTCTATCTTAACAAAGTAGGTTTTAAGCTATTTTACAGCATTGCCTGACTACAATAAGTGGCTTTTACAAAGTCACTTATGTCCATTGCTAGAATACGTGTAAAATGCCCTCTTAGTAATCTAAAAGTTGATTCACTAAGAGGGTGTGAGACCCTGCGCTTTTAGAGGCATAAATGGCTTGAATCACAACGACTTTGCCGATTTAAGTTTTAATTAAAATCCGTAGCTTGAGCCTATTTGTTATTAATTATTACTTTTGTAGGTTTGAGTGAAATAATTAAATAGCTTTACCTGTCTTCTACCCAAGTATGAGAGCTATTACAGTTTTTTAAAAAGCATAAAATATAAAATTATAAGAGGTACATAATGGAACTTACGAATAAACGCACCATGCTAATTACGGCATCTTTATTGTTGGTATTAGCGTTAACACAGGCTGTTTTTACTGCCCTTTACAGTGCAGAAATTAGTTTTTCAAGGCAGTATGCATGGGGACTAGAAGCCGTGGTTTTCACTCTACTTGTTGCCTTTGCGGGTTCTGCTATGGTGCAAGCACAAAACTCTCAGCTAGGATGGTCGGCTATAACATTTAGCGCAATTCTTAACATAGTGCAGGTAAGCATTGGCCTTACTTTGTTTTCTACATTTGGAAAAGTAGCGGGTGCAGTAGAAGGCGCACAACCTTTAATTAGTGGCGTGGTTTCTTTGTCATTCATGATTTACTACGCAGCTAAATTATTATTGGGATTAGCAGCACTTGTGTTTGGCCTGTCTTTCATCGCTAAAGGTGGCAAAGCAATTGGCGGCCTTACTGCCTTAGCAGGCGGAGTTGCAATGCTTGCCAATGCTATATTAATCATCTTTGGCCGTGATGGTTTTATGCCATCAGGAGTTGCTGGCGCTTCAGGCATGATTGCAACGTTACTTTTAGCGATATGCTTAATAAGCCTTTACCGCAAACAAAACTAAGGCTTAATACCTTTCAAGTAAGCTATTCATTTGAATAAAGTATAAACATCGGCGTGTATTAGATATTCTAATTCGCCGATGTTTTATGTTTAAAGCATTCGCCTAGCGTACCTCAAGTTAATGCCTACTTTCGTAAACTAAGATTAATTCACAAAGAGGATATGAGGCGCTGCGCTTTTAGAGGGTAAAAATAGCTAATATCAAAACCTTTTAACCAATTTATGTTCTGATGTATGAAGTCAACATTTGACCCCTTTAGATTCTTATTTCCCTAATTAATACCTTTAGATTCAATAGCATTGAAGATATCTTCCCATTTCATAGCAAAAACTTTAACACCTTCAACGTTGTCGATTACATTCTGCATTTCACTTAAATACCAGCCTTTAGACAAAAATAACTCTGAAGTAAGAACTATCAATATTTTGTTTTTAAAACCACTTTTCTCAAGGAACTTTGCTTGCCTTATAAGCTGAGTACCAGCGCTTGTAAATTTACTTCCAATTTTATTTTCGATTAACACGATTGTATTTTCGCTTTTAGAAAACGAAAGTAAATCTGCAGGCATCTGCCCCCATATATCTACAGTTTCTGAATCTGAAAAAAGAGGATATTCACAATAAAATGGGGTTGAGCAATTAATATATTCTGAAGAACAAAGTTTGTCAGATAAATATGGAATTGAATAAAGGTTAACACTACCCCAGTCAATAGAGCTATTTGCATGATGATAGGCCAATAACGAGCTCAACTCTGTCTCATTACTCGCTTTAAGACCTGTAATTGGATCTACCATTTCATTAGGAATACTTTGGATGAATTTTCTTTTTGTTGTCAATTGAAGACTCCTTGCCTTAAAAATTAATCGTTCAGTAGATTAATTCTTTATTTCCTCTGAGGTTAATCTCAAAAACATTAAATGTAAAAGGCTGCTTAATTTAAGCAGCCTTTTTAATAGCCTGTAGAACATGGACAACTTATAAAATTGCCCAATCTAAAGTCTCTTGCTAGTTTTGCGTATTCTCAATAGGCCAATCTTTATGGAACAGACCAAACTAGACAGCCACATTTATTGAACAAACAAAACTGTGACACTAAATTTGCTCTTCAAGTTCAAAATTTATCTTTTATTGCTGGGTACTTTATTTCATCCGTTAAATAAGTAATTAGCCCTATTAAACCTAAATTACACGCATGAAAATAACTGCATAATACAGTTGTGATTTATTACTGAATAGTTTTACTGAGTAGCTTAAATTTTATGCGAGTAGCTTTTCGTAATTGCTGATATTTTCTTGTCGTGACGCATACTGAGTAAATTGCACCTTTGGTTGATAGTTAATTGTTTACAATGTATCTTGGCTAGGTATTTATTGAATAGAGCTATTTTTTTAAAGAAGTTTTATTGCTCTATTCAGATTTAAAATATTGACTTTAATTATTAATATAAATTAACAGCGAGTAGTTGAAATTATAAAAAATCGCTGTTAATTAATGATTTATGTCAGATGGAATAGAAAAATTAATGGAAGAAATAAAAAGGATAAAAAAGAAATAGAGGATTTTCTTATATGGAAATAATTACAACATCTAAACATCCGAGATACTATATGATAAACAAGCAAAAAAATTATTCAATGCTATATAAAGCATTAATTATCGCTCTACCAATACTTACAGCTACTTTTACAAGTAATGTAATAGCGGCTACAAATAAAGTTAACGTTGATGTTAATTTAGATACTAAACATCGTATCGGTAATATTCAAAGTTTCAATCGTGAAAAGTTTATTTCGTTACATTCAGCACCAACTGAAAATGATTGGAATGATGATAGCAAAGGTAATAATGAATTAGATGATTTGATCGGAAAATTCATCAAAGGTTACGACGTATATTTTGGTCGTGATACAGGGTATATGAAAAACCAACTTTTTGGTCAAGCACAAGATAACATCCGTTCAGGTTTTATTGACGAATCAACCGCAACAACTCTAGGGAAAGCAGCAGTAAATACCTTTGAAAAAAGCACTCAGGCCAGATTCGTTAATGGTAGACGTTTTAAAAATAGATCAGAAAATATGGTTGTTGCAGGTCAAGTTCACCCGTATTATCCTGATGGTACTAACATTGGCAATACTGGTTGGGCTTTCTCACAAACAGATACAGCGCAAGAGCCACTTGGTACAGCAACAGGTCACTATATGGGCCAGTTCTTAAAAAATTACTTTGCGCAAAGTAATACTGCAGTAGGTCATCCAAAACCTGCGTTTATAGAGGTAGTTAACGAACCTCTTTACGATCTTAATATCGATCCTAAAGATGGCAGAGCAAAAGCTCCTATTTCTGATATTTTTAGTTACCACACCAGTGTCGCTAAAGAAGTTCGTAAAACAAATAACGAAAAGTTAAATAAAGGCGTTAAAATTGCTGGATATACCACAGCATTCCCTAATTATGATTGGGATAACTTCCAACGCTGGGA
The DNA here is from genome assembly GCF_015864475.1 of Pseudoalteromonas sp. SWXJZ10B. Classification (NCBI taxonomy): domain Bacteria; kingdom Pseudomonadati; phylum Pseudomonadota; class Gammaproteobacteria; order Alteromonadales; family Pseudoalteromonadaceae; genus Pseudoalteromonas; species Pseudoalteromonas sp. SWXJZ10B. Next base: position 151,753 of record NZ_JADYXD010000006.1, on the reverse strand, counting down.
AGACAACGATAAATTATTTATCGACACGGGAGGCAAAGATATGGATGTTTTTTCAATTCATTTATATGATTTTCCTACTCACCCACGCGGCGAAGAATATAGACGTGGTAGTAATGTTGAAGCAACCCTTGATATGTTAGAGCAATATTCAACGATTAAGTTTGGTCGAGTTAAACCATTATTAATCTCTGAATATGGTGCTTCGGTGCATGCATTACGTAATAAACCATGGACGCATGTTCGCGATGCTGAAAAATTACGTGGTTATAATGCGTTATTAACACAATTTTTAGAACGCCCTAATGTTATTGCTAAAGCTATCCCATTTATTCCAGTGAAAGCTGAATGGGGTAGACATGGTGATACCGGTTACCCATATGAAAACCGTTTAATGCGTCAAAATTTTGAGAAAGCAGGTCAAACAGGTACACAATGGGTATACACTGATTTAGTGAAGTTTTATCAATTATGGTCGAATGTTCGAGGTACGCATGTTGATAGTTGGGCATCAGATTTAGATATAATGGTTGATGCGTATGTGCAAAATAATAAAGCACACATCATCATGACGAGTTTAGAGTTTGAAGATACTGATGTTTCATTGAAAGCATTGGGTATTACGGGTAACTCGGTTAAATCAGTTCAAATAAAAACGTTATCTTACGATAATAATAACCATGCGTTATTGGAAACTAAAAACCTAACGAGTGTGCCAGGTACCGTATTTTTACCGAAAGAAAGTACTAAGATTATGACCATTACTTATCAAAACAAGATAAACATTGATAAAGTAAATCAAGAAACAAAGTATTACGCAACAACTTATAAAAAGCCGATTAAGGCGAATAGTAGTTTATTATTTAATATTAAAAATGTTGAAGTGGGAGCCCAAGGTGAAGCTGTATTACGCTTAGGTATGGGGCGTGCTCATGGTAAGTCTCTTGTTCCAGTTGTAAAAGTGAATGGTGTTACGGTAACAGTGCCAAAAGACTTTAGAGGATATGACCAAAAGAACGGTAAAACCCGTAACGGTCGTGCAAGCTTCTTTGGCGTGATTGAAATCCCTGTACCTCATGACATTTTACAAGGCAGTAACTGGATTAATGTCACCTTTGATGATGCGGGTGGTTTTGCCACAAGTGCAGCTTTACAAGTAATAAACTCAGACGAGAGTATTACGCGTAGACTTTAAATTTCTATTATAAGCAGTTGAGGTAAGTAGTTTAAATAAGCTTTTACTGAACATTAAAATGGTATTCATAAATTATGAATACCATTTTGTTGTTTGTAATACTTACTAAATGCATAACTAGTCGTTAACGCATAAAAAAACTTAAGCATTAATTTTTGAATAAAAAATTTAGATTGGGTGTCTTGTTAATTTTAAGCAGCTTATCTTCAACCCACCCTCGTCGATGCTCGTAAGATTGACCAGTAAAACGGTCTTCTCCACATAAAAATGCGCGACGAACACAGCGTGAAATACAGTGATAGTATTTTGTATCAACCAAACTTACTTGACGCTTTCTTGCGATTGCAATAAGACATCCTGCTTGCTTTTTGCACAAACCTACTAAATTACACGCATGAAAATAACTGCATAATGCAGTTTTAACTTTTTACTGAATGGTTTTACTGAGTAGCTTAAATTTTATGCGAGTAGCTTTTCGCAATTACTGATATTTGAGCGCCGTTTACGCTTTAAATTTTCACAGTAACTTGCTTGTGAAGTGGGCCTACCTACTGCACCATGGAATGCGCGCGTAAATTGTGTGGTGAGTTTTAACCAGTTTTCGGGGGATATATTAAGTCTTTCTAACAAAGGAAGGTTCATACTATCAATGTGCCCGCGTTTATCCTCTCTTATTATTTGCCCTGTTAACTCAACAAGTTCAAGGTACGATTTAAGTTCAAACGGCAGCCCTTTAGGCATAATCTGACGTGGCATGCCTGCAAAACGTAGTAACTGTTTTGGTTGTTTACCTTCTTCTGCGTGTGTTATGCGTTGTTGGGCACTTGTATGATCTGATTCTTCTGGTGTTTTAGCCATTTTAGCTCTAATGGGATTTAAATCGACATAGGCCATACAGGCTGCAAGTGCTGCTTCATCTAGTAATGCTTGCGATTTGAATCTACCCTCCCAGAATCGTCCTGTGCAGTTATCTTCTTTATTTGCCCTGCGCGCAATATCTTCATTTAATAGCCGCATAAACCAGCTGATACTTGCTAAGCGTTCGCGGTATTGTTTAACCGTTTGATTGAAAAAGATGAGTTCAACTTTACTTAGCTTTTCACCTTGTACATATTTTTGCGTTAACGATGTGCCTTTACAGAGTTTATGCCAGCGAATAACAATCGCTTTATCATTCAGCCTGTTTGCTTTCTTATCATCTACATACAGTACTAAATGGGTGTGATTACTCATTACGGCATAAGCACATACATCAATACAAAATACCTTCGCTAATTCAAGCAGCTTATCTTTAACCCACCCTCGTCGATGCTCGTAAGATTGACCCGTAAAGTGGTCTTCACCGTATAAAAATGCACGGCGTACGCAACGTGAGATGCAGTGGTAGTACTTTGTATCAACTAAACTTACTTGACGCTTTCTTGCAATTGCCATAAGACACCCTGCTCGTTTTTTGCACTAAACAAAGGCTAGCCTCTAACTTCGAAAAGTGCAAAATTTAGAGTGGGTGTCTTGTTAATTTTTTGTTTGGCCTGTCTTTTATCGCTAAAGGTGGCAAAGCGATTGGAGGGCTTACTGCCTTAGCTGGTTTGGTTGCTATGTTTGCCAATGCTATATTAATCATCTTTGGCCGTGATGGATTTATGCCATCAGGTGTTGCTGGTGCTTCGGGCATGATTGCAACGTTACTTTTAGCGATATGTTTAATAAGCCTTAACCGTAAACAAGACTGAGGCTAAATACCTTATTAGTAAGGTATTAAGTTAAATAATGTTTAAACATCGGCGTGTATTAGAGTGCTAATTCGCCGATGTTTTACGTTTAATGTATACGCTTAGCGCATCCCTAGTTTGTTCCCTCTTAGTAATCTAAAGTTAATTCACAAAGAGGCTATGAGGCGCTTCGCTTTTAGAGAGGATAATGGCTTATATCAAAGCGATTTAACTCAGTTAAGCTTTGGTGTGTGAAGTCAAAATTTGACTTCATTTATTCTCGTAAATTCTTGTTACTTACGCTTTTTAATAAATCGAATTTCGTAATGATATAAACAGGTTCTTTTTTACATTCGACTTTATAAAGATATTGATTTTTAAGAAAATTAGTTTTTTCTTTTATTAAACTAATTTGCTCCCATGGAATTAAAAAACTCCTGGGAAATAGTAGAATCAACATCCGTTTTTGGCTTATAAATATACCTTGCTGAAATGATTTGATATTTAGCCAAGTCCGATATTCACTGTTTTTCTCACGAGAAATATCTGCCACATTCGTCAAGTACATACTGCTTGATTTTAAAAGTGAGGAATCAGAAATAATTAAATCCGTTTTATATTCTCTAGCTAGTTTAGGGTAATACCCAATAATGCTTTGGATATAATTGACTAAAATATAGAACAATAAAAATAAAATTAAGCATATAACAAAGTCCATTTTTTAATACTCCGAAAACTTGCTCTGCACTGCTGACTAAGCTGAAATTTAAGATGGGTGTCTAATTAATTTCCTGCATAAATAAAGTATAAACATCGGCGTGTATTAGAGATGCTAATTCGCCGATGTTTTGCGTTTAAAGTGCAAAAAATTAAGATGTGTGTCTGCTTAATTGTAAAATTTAGGATGGGTGTCACTGTTATCTCGGTGTCACTGTTAATTCTACTAGAATGGGTGTCCTGTTAATTCTACTTTCTATTGTTAGGCTTGACCTGTTGTTATACACAGTTATAATGGTACTTATTATATGTTTCGAAAAGGAAACTCTGAATGAGTACCGAAATCAGCATTAAAGATGCGGCTAAGCAACTAAACATTAGCGAACAAAGAGTTAGAACATTATGTCGCCAAAGTGAAATAGAATCCAGAAAATTTGGAAATTCATGGATTATAAATGCTGAAAGCATAAATAGATATGGGCTCCGCACTGCACATACAATTGCAGAAGATCATCCAGCATATAATGTTAATAAGAAAAGCAGGAAACCTATTGCACTAAGCTTTTTCTCTGGTGCAATGGGGTTAGATTTAGGAATAGAGAAATCAGGATTTGATGTAAGACTTGCTTGTGAAGTAGATAAATATTGTAGGCAAACTATTGCTTTAAATAAGCCTGATACTGCTTTGCTAACTGACATTAATGAATATAGTGCCAGTGAAGTTAGATTGGCAGCTGGATTGAACAAAGATGAAGATATAGATTTAATAATGGGTGGCCCGCCTTGCCAAGCATTTAGTACTGCAGGAAAAAGAAAAGGGCTTAATGATGAAAGGGGTAACGTATTTCTAAAGTACATTGATCTCGCATTAGAGTTGAGACCAAAGTTTTTTGTAATTGAGAATGTACGTGGGCTTTTATCATGCCCTATGGAGCACCGTCCTCATGAAAAGAGAGGTTTAGATTTCCCTAAACTTGAATTAGATGAGTTAAAAGGTGGAGCATTGAACTTTATTATTAATAGACTAGAGAGTTCTGGTTACTCTTATTCTTTCAACTTATACAATTCAGCTAACTTTGGAACTCCTCAAATAAGAGAACGAGTAATTATTATTTGTTCTAGAGATGGGAGTAAGCCACCATATTTAGTACCAACTCATTCAGAAACTGGAGAACACGGGTTGCAGAAATGGAATACTGTTAAACCTGCGATTATCGATCTTCAAGAACATGATCATTTAACCTTTCCTGAAAAAAGGCTTAAATATTATAGAATGCTTTCTTCTGGTCAAAATTGGAAAAACTTGCCTATCGAAACACAAAAAGAAGCAATGGGTAAATCTTTTTATTCTGGCGGTGGAAAAACAGGGTTTTTAAGACGGCTGAACTGGGATAGGCCTTCACCAACCCTAGTCACTCATCCAGCAATGCCAGCAACAGATCTTGCACACCCTATTGAAGATCGACCGCTATCTATTCAAGAGTATAAAAGAATTCAAGAATTCCCTGATGATTGGGATTTAGCTGGCCCTATAATTCAGAAATATAAACAAGTTGGAAATGCTGTTCCAATAAGTATGGGAAATGCCGTAGGGACTCATATTATTAATTTACTTAATGGAAATGAAATTGCTAATTTTACTAATTTCAAATACTCCAGATATAAAAATACAAGCGACGTTGACTGGAAAAAACAATTTGAAAAGCTTGTACAATCACATGAAAAGGAATGTGAACAAAGTTCACTAGACTTTAGCTAATTCTAGCTAAAGTCTAGTTTTCTCGTCTAAATCCAGGGGTTGCTTAGCTCTATTGCAAGACAACCAGGGTTTGACGAGATAGTTGCCCTCACAAAATTTGAAAACTCCTGCTCACTTAAATGGGTGGTTTCACAAATAAAATTTAAACTTTCCCACATATATTGTCCTGTATTAGCTCTAATACGGAACCACTTTTCTATTTCAGTACCATTCCTTACGGCACTACTTGAGCTATTTTCAGAGTTACTACGGTTTTTAATCTGCAACAATCGACCTGATTCATGAACAAAATCGACAGACTTAACTGTTTCGCCCCAAGCACAATGCCAACCAAAATCACGTAGATTGACAGATAGGTACTCTTCCAGTATCAGCCCTAAAATATTCTCAGCGGACATACCAAGACGGTGTGCATATGTAATTAAATTTAAATCATTTCGATTTAACCTACTTATTCTTGCTCCGATAATTTGCTCAATTATTGGGTCTGCAATAGTTCCTGGTAAATTAGAGGTTCTCATGCTCGCACATGAAGCCCTACCTGCTTCATATTTACGAATCCATTTTTCAATAGCCGAACTCTCATTGTCACTGTTACCACCAATATTCCCAGGAACTCTTTCAAGATCATTTGCAATAACATAGAAGACATCACCAATTCCGTCATTCCAATTTATATTGTATTGTTGAGCTATTAGCATAGCCGTATTAATAGCTTGATCTGGACCTAAAGTGCTTATTGCTTCTCTTAATTTCAATTTATACTCCGATATTTGATATTAGAATGTTCCCTAACAGCTTATTGAACACCTTTTGGGGGTTATAACACCACAAAACGACTTTTAATAATGTTATGGGACAAATTGCAAATAGCTGTATTTATACACAGCTATTAATTCTATTTTTTTCAACCCAACCTTTAACTAAACGAATTATAAAATTACCACTCAGTTTTGAACCGCGTATCCCTCTCACAAGGTTTTCCATCTCTATCGCCATCCATTTTTGTATTCGGGCAGTTATTAATAAAAAATACAGCCTCCGCTCGCGAGTTCATTTGGCTGCAGTGCTGCCTGCCATCACACGTAAAATTTTGCGTGCTTTTAGGAGTAACTAGCTTCGGATATTGTTCATCAAAGGCGGCTAAATCATCATTGGTGATAATGGGTGTTTGGCTGCTTGAGTGAGCGTTGTATTTATTAATCGCATAAAAACAAAGTGCAGCAATTAGAGCAATTGAGGCAACTTTACCTAAAAAGCTACTGGCAAAGTTAGATTTAGCCATACGGTACGGCTGGTTACTGTGTTTTTGGTAAGGGGCTTTAAGCTCTGCAACGCCTTCTATGCGGCAATTAATTGCTTTGGTTTTACCGTCAGGCTGCGTTGCTACTTCAAAGTAAATGGTGTCGCCAACTTTTGGCTTGCGGCTCATGTGTTTGAGCGCTGATATGTGTATAAATGTGTCGTGTTCTAGCGTGTCTGATTTAATAAAACCAAAACCTTTATCTGTTTTCCACGACTTTAACAATCCTTTGTGCATATGTGTGCCTTAATAACCTGTAATGCTTAAACTGCGTTTTACGCTAGTTTCATTTAGTTAACACTTGTTATTATACGTTCCTAAATTAAAACCATGCAACTATTTATTCATATTGCGTTAATTTCACGCTCTATCTATTAAGCTTAATAATTAAACTTAACTATTAAATTTAGCTATTAATTAAAGCGCTAAAACTAGTGCTCTAAAAATGCTCATAGGACTAAAACCAAGTAAAAAATCAACCAGCTTTATTTTATGGCTAACGGATAAATGTCCTTTAAATTTTAATAATTAACCCTCAGCTCTACAGTGACTTAACAGGCTGTTTACACTGTATTTTGTCATTAGTTATTTCTATCTGAATTAAGCTTTTTTAGTATGATTTCTCATTCGTTTTTTAGCTCATTTATCTATACAATCACTCCTTTATTTTTACGCACATATTTCAAGTGATTATCTCATGCTATTAACGATTGTTTATATTATTGGTATTACAGCAGAAGCCATGACTGGCGCACTTAGCGCAGGACGAATGAAAATGGACTGGTTTGGCGTAGTGCTAGTAGCCAGTGCAACGGCAATTGGCGGTGGCAGCGTACGAGATATATTACTAGGCAATTACCCGCTTACGTGGGTACAGCACCCAGAGTATTTATTAATTACTTGTATTGCAGGTATTGTTACTACATGGCTTGCTAAGTGGGTAGTTAAATTTAAAGGCATATTTATGCGCTTAGACGCCCTTGGCTTAGCTGCCTTTAGTATTATTGGCTGTCAAGTGGGGCTAAATATGGGCTTGCACTATGGTATTTGTGTTGTGGCTGCGGTTGTTACTGGCGTATTTGGTGGGTTACTGCGTGATTTAATATGTCGTCAAGCGCCGTTGGTATTGCACAACGAGTTGTATGCCAGCGTATCGCTAATTGTAGCGTGCTTATACTTAGCGCTGCACCATTACAATATTGACGACAACATAAGCATTATTGTAAGCCTAGTTGCGGGATACTTAATACGTATGGCATCAATACGCTTTAAATGGCGCTTACCTACGTTTAGTTTATTAGAACCAGCTAAGTAGATAAAATAGTTATATGAGACAGGCTTGAATCTGCTAGGCAATAAAGCCTGTCTTCTCTTTAATGATCTTACTATTTAATACTCACACTACATCGCTTAACGCGGTTTTAGAGCCACTGTTATTGTGTGGCATTACGCTAAAGCTGCCGTCTGTTTCGAGCACAACTGCGGCTACCTCTTCTATTGCAATAATACCTGCGCCTCGCACAGCAGCGCGAATTTCTGACTTTGTTACCCGTTGTGATTTAAGGGCTGAATCACAATACTCGCCATTACTTAATAATAACGTGGGTTTTGCTTTTACAAGCGCTGCAAATTGTGACGAGCGCACACTAAACCAGGTAATAGCGTATTGCAGCCCTATTAGTACAATAAAGGCAAGAATGCCCTCAAACAGCGGGACACTTTTAGAAATAATAACAGACGCTAATATAGAGCCCAGCGCAATGGTGACTACAAAGTCGAACACGTTCCACTTTGAAAGCGTACGTTTACCCGATATACGCAGCCAAAACACCAGAGCTATATAACCCAGCACACCAATTATAAGTACACGTAATAACCCCTGCATGTCATCGTAAAACATAATGGCTCCTTTTCTATTTTAACGCTTAATGTAAGTGCTCGTTATTTACTTACATTTTTTTAATTTATTGCTTAACCGTAGTTGTTACAAGTGTGTGTAATACTTTGCTTATTTTTTTAGCCGCTGGGCAATTTACAGCATTATGACGCGCAGCTATATAAGCAGGATCGTTGTAACTTAACCACACTTGCGATTGTGCGTCTTCCCATACCAGTGCTTTTAGCGGTAAATCAATACCGATTGTTTGTGCGCATTGCATAAGTGGTGTGCCGCCTTTAGGATTACCAAATATAAGAACCTCTGTTGGGCGTAGTTGTTGCTCTACTTTTTTAGCACCGGCTGCGTGATCTATTCGTGCAAATATATTTAGCCCTTTTTGTTTTGCCAAATTCTCAAACTTATCCATTGTGGCTTTTGCACTTAATGGGCTTTTTACTGAAATTAGCCCCTCTACTGCGTTAGCATTTGTAATAGTAAAAAGTAATGCGAGTCCAAAAATAATGTTTAGTGTTTTCATAGTGCCTCCGTTTAAATATATAAATACTGAGCGTTATTGCTCCTTTAATTTTTACAGTGTACATTTTTGCTAGGTAATTAAATTTAATAAATTTTTTGGCTGATGGTTATGTATTTCAATGTATAATAAATTTAAAGGGAGAAATACATGCACATTGGAATAATTGAAGATCATCAATTAGTACGCGACAGTTTTAAAAAACTACTAGAGCTACAAGCAGACTGGGAAGTAATAATAGAAGCCTGCAACGTTAGCCAAGCAAAACTGGCTGTTGAGCTTGAACAACCCGATATATTTATTGTTGATATATCACTTAATGAATCAGAAACCGGCCTTACATTTTTAACCTACCTTAACGAAAATTTCCCTGAAATTAAAACTATTGTTGCCTCTATGCACGATTACGAACCTTATGTAAGTAATGCGTTACGACTAGGTGCGCTTGGTTATGTGTCTAAGCGTTCTGCGTCGGAGGAGTTAATTGATGCCGTTAAATCAGTTGCATTAGGTAAACGCTACATAAGTGAAGACGTAAATTTTGCTTTAAATACACCAAACTTAGCATTAACTATTTTAACTAACCGCGAGCTTGAAGCTTTACCGCTGTTAGCAAAGGGTTTTAATGCAAAGCAAATAGCGCAAAAATTAGAAATAATGCCTAAAACAGCGCATGTACATAAAGCCAATATTTACAGCAAGCTTAATGTTACAACTTCGTTTGAGCTGTTAAAAATAGCTATTGATGCGGGAGTAATAAAGCTAGATGAACTTACCTAGTGCACTGCCCGCCTTTAACTTTACTATTACGGCGACAGTTAAAGAAATTACAAAGCAGTTTGTAGTTGGCGTAATTTATTTTATTGCCTGTATTGCTGCTTTTTGGGTGGGAGCTAATTTAGAAACAGTGCCCGAAAGTAGCGCTATATTTATTCCGGCAGGGATAAAAATTGCCTTTTATGTACTTTCGCCAACTCGGTATTGGGTTACTTTGTGGATATCGTCTCGTGCTTTGGCTGCTCACTTAGGGTATACAATGACAGGCGCTTGGGAGTTTAATTTACTGCATGGTTTTTGGCAGGAGCTTTGCTTTTTTGCCCTTGTGTATGCGTTTAAACATAGCCGCTGGCCGCCGAGCATTAATAATAGTTTAGGTATACTTTCGTTGATTTTATTGTGTGTTACGAGCACCTCAATAAAGTGGTTTTTGTTTTCCAGTGCGTTTGAATTTACAAACATATTGGTTGCTAAAGAGATATTACAGTATCAGTTAAATATGTGCCTTGGCGATATAACTGGCTCGTTATTAATTGCGCCGTTTATTATGCTACTTCATTCTTTAAACCTTCCGTTAAATCGCCCTGCATTACTTAAAATAACTAATTTAACGGTTACGTTGGCTACCCTTTTACTTGTTATGATGCTTGTATACCTGATACGCCCTGATACCTACCCATTGCTTCGCCTTGCATCGTTATTACCTATTATTTGGTTTTCGTATCGCTTTGGCGTATTAGGCGCGGTAACTAGCGCTACACTTATAAATGCATTAATAATAGTTGAAGCAAGTATTACCCATGAGCCTAGCAATACCTATATTAGCCAGTTGTTTATTTTAGCTAATGCGATTACCAGTATGGTGTTAGGCGCGGCTATTACAGAGCTTAAACGTAAAAATACTGAATTAAAAAAGATTAACCGCGCGCTTAAAAAGCAGCTTGAGCAAAACACGCTTCTTGGGGCTAAAATGGTGAGCGTGCAAGAAAACGAGCGAAAGCATCTGTCACAAGAGTTACACGACGAACTTGGGCAAAACTTAACGGCTTTGAAAACCGATTTGGCTATTTTGTCGCACCTTAGTGATGAAAAAACGCAATCGTTTGTGGCCACGTTAAAAAGCAATGCAAACTCTATGTACGATTCTGTTTATCAATTAATGCATTACCTTCGCCCTCGTGAACTGGACGAATTAGGGCTACAAAATGCGATGACCCAAGGGCGATTAAAAAGCTTACTTACCAAAGCAAATATTAGCTACGAGGTTAATTTTAATGTAGATAATGCGCTGACAAAAGAGCATGAAATTGCCATTTACCGAATTTGCCAAGAAGCCGTGACCAATTGTATTAAGCACAGTAATGCTGGCAATCTTATTATAAATATTAAAACGGATAGTCAGTTTATAAAATTAGAAATTAGTGATAACGGAAGCAAAGTAAAACCGACCGAAAATTCAGGTCACTATGGTTTAGCATTTATGGAAGAGCGCGCTATTGCGCTAGGGGGTAGCTTTAAGGTTACTGATCAAGGCGGCTTTACCATTAAAGTAAAACTGCCTATAAGTGTTGGGCGTTAAACGCTTTAACAAATTGATACTTGCTTAGTGTAAAACTTTTGCCTTGGTTGATCATCAAATGCGTCATCGGGGTTTACCTGTATTTCAACTTGGTTGCCCACCAGCTGTAGCAATAACCCGGTCGCTATTTGGCAATTGCCTAAGGTTGATTTTACAACCACCTTTTTGCCTATAGCGTCTTGCAGCCTTGGCTTTGGTAAATTAGGGTTAGTAACAGGTCTTAACCCTTCTGCTTTTACAAATAAATTTATGCAATAAAGTTTAGCTGCGGCAACTCTTTGTTCGTTCATTTTAGCTATATCAACATTATTCAAAAAATGAATAATGGCTTGGTTAGCGCGGCTAAAGTCACTAGTAACATCGTCTAGCTCTCGCCCTGCTGCCCACTTTCGGGTAACTAAATACTTGCCAGCTTCCATTCTTGCTAAGGTAATTGACGCTCCAGTCATTTTACTAAACCATTCAATACAATAACTTGCTGTATTAATGTTGTGAAGTAATACGCTCATACTACCAAATTCTTTTGTACTTTCATCTAATAAAGTCATATTTGTATCTCAACGTCCTAGTTGTAAGGAGTTTATTAGTAATTATGAAAGTAAAAAATCATCCATATTCCTAATCAATCTAGGAAAATGGCTTAGTAAATAACATGTGCCATTTATAAAACACCATTTACGAGCTTAAACCCATTATTAATGGTTTAAATGTTAAGCAGTGGTTTAAATTTATCGCACGGTTGATTATGATAAATTAAGTACTATATCTGTGTTTTCGCTTTATTATTTTGAAAGGATCGCCATGTCTAGCTATAACGAATCTCCAGAGCAAATTGAACAGGCCACACAAGGCTATGTAATGCAGCAAACAATGTTGCGTATTAAAGATCCAAAGCCGTCTTTAGAATTTTATCAAAATGTATTAGGTATGAAGCTGTTAGGTAAGTATGACTTTCCTGGTATGAAGTTTACGCTTTACTTTTTAGGCTACGAACAAGAGCTGCCAGAAGGCGATGATAAAGCAAAAGCTGAATGGGTGTTTCGCCGCCCTGCGTTAATTGAGTTAACCCATAACTGGGGCACTGAAAACGACGACAGCTTTGAGGGCTATCACAGTGGCAATCAAGAACCTAAAGGCTTTGGCCATATTGGTATTAGCGTACCCGACGTTTACGAAGCAAGTGAGCGCTTTGCAAAATACGATGTAGAGTTTGTTAAAAAGCCAGATGATGGCTCAATGAAAGGTCTTGCGTTTATTAAAGACCCTGACGGCTACTGGATTGAAATACTCTCTGCTGAGGGAATTACCGAAATTATACTTTCTCAGTAACTACTGATTTGTTTATATTAAAAACCAGCTTTTTTGCTGGTTTTTTTGTTTTACTCGTAAAAATTTATCTCTATTTATAAGCCCAAGCATCGGTTATAAACACTTGGCACTTGCTGTAACTAGTAGCAGACTTTTGGGCTATCCCTCTTACTCTAAAATTAGTTAAGCCATTCGCTATTATTAGGTCTTCGTCAGTTATTGATAGCGTATCGACTAGTGCGTTTTGCTCTGATAAAAAGTCGACTTTAAACTTTATATTTTTAAACGAAAAGTCTGATTCATTTTTTATTTGCCCTATACACGCAACATACAAACCATCGGTTTCATTTTTAGTGCTTATTTGGCTTACATTAGCAGTTAGGTTTTTTTGTGCTTGTTCTTCAAGCCCTGCTACATAAATATTTTGATAAAAAACAAACCCAAAAATACCAACGATACTTAAGGCTAATGCACCAATAATTATGGGATTATTTTCTAAGTTAGAGTACTTAGCTTGAAGAGAGGTGCATTGCGGGCATTTTTTAGCGCGAGAATCAATTGAGCTAAAACACATAATGCATTCTTTAGTTTGCTGAATATCTACCATTACAATAAGCATCCTTGTTAAGTATTAAAACCACCAGCAGTGCTGACTTTTAAGGAGTTTAAGTGTACGCATGCAAAGAATATCCGTAAACACAAATAGCTTAAATAAGTAACGATTTTAGCACCCATTAAAAATAACTGTATATAAACACAGTACTCGTGTTTTTAGTATTTTAACGTAAACACAAAAAAGCCAGCGGTTAAGCTGGCTTAGTATATTTACTAATTTATATAGTTACTTACATAGCTACTTACGAAGTGCGTCTATTCGCGCATCAAGCGGTGGGTGAGATGAAAACAGCTCAGCCATACCTTTACCACTTGCAATACCAAAGGCCATCATTGAACCTTCTAATTGCGACGGGTGGTTTTGCTTTAATCGCTCAAGCGCTGAGCGCATTTTGTCTGCACCTACCAATTTAGCTGCGCCACTGTCGGCTGCAAACTCACGTTTACGGCTGTAGCTTGCAACCACTATGCTGGCAAGTACGCCAAATAATACTTGGAATAACATATCGAATAAGAAATAAGTCCAGCTACTGCCGCCCTCTTCTTCATCGCTATTTATAAAGTTATCTACTATGCCTGCCAGTACTTTTGCAGCAAATATTACAAAGGTGTTTACCACGCCTTGTATTAGCGTAAGCGTTACCATGTCGCCGTTAGCAATGTGCGACACTTCGTGGGCAAGTACAGCTTCGGCCTGATCTTGGGTCATGTTGTGCATTAAGCCTGTGCTTACTGCCACTAATGAGTTGTTTTTACTCGGGCCGGTTGCAAACGCGTTCATTTCTGGGCTGTCGTAAATAGCCACTTCTGGCATTTTAATACCTGCTTTTTGTGCTTGCGCAGATACCGTTTGTACAAGCCAATGTTCGGTTTCGTTTCGAGGCTGCGTAATTACATGCGCGCCTGTTGATTTTTTAGCGATCCATTTAGACATAAATAACGAAATAAACGATCCACCAAAACCAAATACGGTGGCTATAAGTAAAATTCCGCCTAGGCTACGATGGCTTAAGCCCAGCGCGCTCATGATTATTGAAAGCACTACACCTAATACCAACATAACCGCTAGGTTAGTTAATAAAAACAAAAATACACGTTTCATATTGTCCTCACAAAAATAGGTTTGATCACCGAACATAAAATTAAATTAGGTTAAAGCAATCACTGCTCTATGACACACTATGTCATAACGTTAGCGCTATTTAGTGACAAACTATGTCATAACACAAGTGTTATTTATGTGTTTATTGATAATTTTTTTAGGAAGAGTTTTACAGCAATTTTAAAACTGAAGTTTCTTTATAAATCAGCTTATTACAAGCTGTGATTTAGCTCTGCCATATCAATTGGAAAACCACGCTCGTGTGCCAATATGCGTGCAACTTCGTCAATTTTTTCGCCGCTATTATGTTTAAGGTACGACCATTGGTGGGTACTGCGGTGATGATTTACAGCAGGATCGCTGCTTATTATTCCCAATTTTATAAACTCACCCACTATTTGATCTGCCGCTATTAACGTTGACGATGCTTTAACATTTTCGGCCCGCGCATAATTAATATGCGAATATAAACTTACATCGGCTACGCGCAAAGTGTCGTCATCCCCTGGGATTTGTTGCCCGCCAAACAAGGCATTATTTTGTTTATTAGCAGTTTTAAACGCAGGTACAAACTCGGCTACATAATCAATTGCTGTTTGGGTACGTGTTTGCAATGCTGCTTCATCCCAGCCATCTTTAATATAATGCAGGTATTTATTGGGAAGTTTAGGTTGTGCGCTCATTGGCGTTGCATCAGCTAACCCATCATTAAACAATGTAATGTTGTTAGTCATTCCATGTATTTGAAAATATCCGTTAGGGTAAGGCGTCAGCTGCGCCATACCTTCTGGCGTACCACGGTTACCATAAATAATTATTTCGGGTATTTGCCCACCAGCACCTTGCCAATGAGTAATGTAAGAGGCTTTAAATTCGACCATGCGTTTTACATCTACCCCAACCAGGTCGTCAATAATACCGGTTTGAAAACCACACGCATTAATAAGGTAATCTACCTCAATCGTTTGTGTATCGACTTGTGTATCGGTTTGAGTATCAGGTTGTTCATCAAGGCTTGGCTCTGATTGGTATTCAATGCGCCACTTAAGTGTTTGCTTATCATTATTGGTATTTATAACTGGCGATACACTTTTAACACTGGTGCTTGTTAAAACGTGAGCGTGTTTGTACTGTGCAAGGGCGAGTTGTGCACTGGCCGATAAACGAAATATATTCCAACCATATTCTTGTGCAACAATAAGCGGAAACTTTAGCTTATCTAAATCTAAATGCTTAGCAACGGGTATCATCCACTCATCTAACGACGTGGGCTTGGCTACTTGTTTTTGCTTAGCAAGCTTTAGCATTTGCTCATAACTATATAACTGATAATAATGTTCTGGCTCGCCTAATACTTTGTTAGCGCTGTCTTGCTCTACAAGCTCGCTGTAGGCTTTTACTAATTTATTTAAACGCGGAAATAAATCCTCGGGTGAGTCGTCATCGCGTTTAGGTACGGCAAATACGGTAGGACGAACATCGATGGTGTGAGGATAAAGGCGCGCAATGTCTATACATTGCTTGAGTAAATCTATGCAGTCTTCATCGGGTATTTCACGGTATAAGTTGCCACCTGCATGCAAATGGCACATTGGAGGGCCATCAATTAACGACTTTTTCTTTTCAAGTACATAAGTTTCTAACCCTAACGCAGCAAGTCTAATGGCTATTGTGGCGCCAGCTGTGCCCCCACCTATTATGCCTACGCGTTTTTTAGGTAAGCCATAGTTTAGTGCTTTTGGCTCGGCGCTTACGTGCGCATCTGGGGCGTAGCTTTCAATAAATGGGTGCGTCATATAGTCGTTATGTCCTTAGTAACTTAGTAACATTGTCTTTAAGCAAGCTATGTATTTATAAATGTTTATATGTGTACTAAGGCTGACTATTTCAAGATTTACCTAAAAAAGTAAATCTTTTTAAACCACTTAAGTGTTTATAGATAATGCACTAAGCAAGCTTTTGTATATTTGTAACTTAGGAGTTTGCTCGCTGTATGGGCTTATAGCAAGTATTGGGAACGGTAAACGTGCTTTAAGTGAATCAAGGTTTGCTTGATACTCGTCCATGTTTTTATCGACTTGGTTTGCAATCCAGCCAACGCAGTTTATACCCATACTTTGCATATGCGCAGCGGTTAGTAACGCATGATTTAAGCAACCTAATTTCATACCAACAACGAGTATTACCGGCAGTTGCTCTGCTTTAACCCAGTCGTATAAATACTCCGTATTGTTAATAGGTAACGCCCAGCCACCAGCACCTTCGGTAAGTATGTAATTAGCGCCCTGCTGTTTTACATCATTATAAGCATCACTTAGTTTATCAATAGTAATACTAACCCCAACTTTCTCCGCTGCTATGTGCGGCGCAATAGGGGGTGCAAACGCAAACGGATTTACTACGTCGTATTTAGCGCTGACTGTTGCACTTTCCATTAGTATAAGGGCATCGGCGTTTACTAGCTGCTCAAACGCCATTTCGCAGCCAGCAGCAAGGGGTTTAAAGCCAATAGCTTGTTTTTTATGTTGGGCAAGTAACTTTAATAGCAAACTGGTAACGTGGGTTTTTCCGGCATCGGTGTCGGTGCCTGTTATAAAAAATTCTTTCATGCGTTGCCTTTAATGTCTTTGGGCTTATTTAGTGTTTTTCTAATGATAACAGCACCACATGATAAGACACACATGCTTTGTTATTTATAAGCGGATACGAACTGCATACTTTTTGTAGCGCCGATTTAGTAAGTAACCCTTGACGTGTATTGGTATGATTTTGCGTAGTTGCACCTATAGCTTTAATTGAGGCAATAGCTTTTAAAGGTGTTGTGTATTCATCGGTGTAAATACGTTTTTGAGCGCTGTTAATAGTAAACCCTGCTTTTTGGACTGATTGGTTTATATGCAACTCACTATTAAAGGTATTTATGTGGCTGTTAGAATCAAGCGCTGCAAAGGCTGTTTTTATTTCGTTAAGTGAGCCCTCTACCACAGCGCTTATGTACGCCTGCCCGCCTGGTTTTAATATGCTGTAAAGTGATTGCATTAAAGCCGAAAAATTAGCAGACCACTGCACTGCAAAATTACTGTAAATTACATCAACACTGTTTGCTTGTAGCGGTAAGTTATCCATATCGGCGCATATTTTTGGTGCGGTTAAATCACTACTTTGCAGCATATTTAAGCTCAAATCCATTGCCACAACGCTTTCAAATACGCTTTGTAAGGTATGTGTATTAACAAGTGGGCCTGCGCCTAAATCAACACAAAGCTTATTTTTATTAATGCCTGGTTTTATGAGTGAAAATAGATCGCTCGCAGCATGTTTTTGTACATTTGCATGGGTGTTATAACTCGCCGCCGCCTTTGAAAATTTACTTTGTGTGGACTTTTTAAGCTCCTTATTTAGCTCCTTGTTTAACTCTATATCCAATTCGCTACTTACTAGGCACGGTTTTACAAGTTGTGTTTGCACTAGGTCTGTTTTTAATACTGGCTGAGCAGTCATGCTATTGCACCTACTAAATGCTTAACTAAGTGCGTTATGTCTTGCTCAGTATGTGCGGCGGTTAAAGTAACGCGTAAACGTGAGGTATTATGTGCAACCGTGGGCGGCCTAATTGCAGTGAGCCAAATACCCTGTTGTTTAAGTTTATCTGCCGCTTGCAACGTTTGCTCAGCACAACCTAATACAATGGGCTGTATGGCTGTGTTTGACTCCATTACAGCAATATTATGGGTTTTAGCGAGTTGCTTAAATAACGCAATATTGGCATTTAGCTTATCGCGTTTATCATCAGCTGTTTTTATGCTTTTAATACGCGCAAGTGTGTGACTTGCCATAAGCGGCGACATAGCAGTTGAATACGTGTAATCGCGATTAAATTGCAGCATGTAATCAATAAACTGTTTACTGCCTAATACACACGCACCACTACTAGCCACTGTTTTACCAAAGGTAATGACTAATATATCTGGAAGCGTTTGAGTAATAAATGCTTCGCAACTGCCCAAACCTGTTTTACCTAATGCGCCAAAGCCGTGTGCGTCGTCAATCATTAGCCATGCGTTGTGCTGTTTTGCAAGTGCGAGTAATTCTTTAAGAGGCGCGGTATCGCCATCCATCGAAAACACGCCTTCGCTTATAATTAGCTTGTTTTGCGCTTTTGATTTTTCGAGCCGTGAGCGTAAATGGTTCATGTCGTTGTGATTAAAACGGACTAAAGCCGCGTTACAATGCAGAGCACCGTCAATCAGGCTTGCATGATTTAACTTATCTTGAAAAATAGCGCTGTTTTGTGCAGCGGCTTTATCTAGAAACAACGCCTTAATTACGCTGCTATTAGCGCTAAACCCTGAGTTAAATAGCATCCCTGCGCCATAACCAAATTGCTCGCATAAATATTGTTCAAGCCCTTTTTGCTGCGCCTGATAACCTGTAACCAATGCGGAGCTGTGGCTGCCTAATGCTTGGGAGTTATTAAGGTTAACAGCCACATCTCCAAAGCCTAAGTAATCGTTACTGGCAAAATTAAGATAGGTTTTATTATTAACCGTTATAGTACGCGCTGTTGCATGTTGCACTACGTGGCGTTTACGAAGTAACGCATCTTGCAGGCGAGCCTGCAGATGCGTGTTTATAAAATCAAAAGGCATAGATATAAAAGCCTACGCTTCGTAAAACAATTCAGAGGTTGCTTTGTCGGCTACTTGCGATGAAAGCGAAGCTTCTACTGCTTCGTCTGAATAGTCGTGACGCTTTTCTGGGTTCATGCCTAATTTTTTAATTAGGTTCATATCGGCATCAGCGTCTGGGTTTTCGGTGGTAAGAAGTTTGTCGCCATAAAATATTGAGTTAGCGCCTGCAAAAAAGCACATTGACTGCATTTGCTCGTTCATGGCGTTACGCCCTGCCGATAAACGCACATAACTGTGTGGCATCATAATGCGCGCTGTTGCAATGGTACGTACAAATTCAAAGTGATCTAAATCGTCTGCGTTTTCAAGCGGTGTGCCTTTAACTTTAACGAGCATATTAATAGGCACGCTTTCTGGCTGTTGTGGTAAATTAGCTAGTTGCATAAGTAGTCCAAAGCGGTCGCTTGCTTGCTCGCCCATGCCGACTATTCCGCCTGAGCATACTTTCATACCGGCATCGCGTACGTGGTCAATGGTATTTAATCTATCTTGAAAAGTACGGGTTGATATAATTTGCTCGTAATACTCAGGTGACGTGTCAAGGTTGTGATTATAGTAATCAAGCCCAGCGTCGCGAAGCTCATGAGCTTTTTCGTTTGTGAGTTTACCCAGCGTCATACAGGTTTCTAACCCTAGCTCTTTTACTTCTTTAACCATTTGCGAAATGTATGGCATGTCTCTGTCTTTTGGATCTGACCATGCAGCGCCCATACAAAAACGGGTAGCGCCTTTTTGTTTTGCAAGGCGTGCTTGCTCTACTACTTTTTCTACTTCTATTAAGCGCTCACGTTCTAAATCGGTTCGGTAATGGCCCGACTGCGGGCAGTACTTACAATCTTCTGGGCAAGCGCCTGTTTTAATTGATAACAACGTAGAAATTTGCACTTCATTTGGGTTGAAG
Organism: Pseudoalteromonas sp. SWXJZ10B; assembly: GCF_015864475.1. Lineage (NCBI taxonomy): Bacteria > Pseudomonadati > Pseudomonadota > Gammaproteobacteria > Alteromonadales > Pseudoalteromonadaceae > Pseudoalteromonas > Pseudoalteromonas sp. SWXJZ10B. Next base: position 131,683 of record NZ_JADYXD010000006.1, on the reverse strand, counting down.
TTAGCACGGTGAACCGATGCGGCTTTAAAAAGTAAATCGTTAAATGGCATTTCAAATAATGCTTTAACTTCAGCGTGGGTCCAATTGTGACGAACAGGTGCAAGTTCCATAATACTCTCTTATTTTTTTCTCAGTGGTGATATTGGCTTAGTCTACGAGTTGAAGTAACATTGTCAACGAAGCCCACCAAGTTAAAGTTTACATATGATTAAAAAGAATACGATTGACCTTGATTTTGATCGTGATCACATTTGGCATCCATATACGTCTATGACTAAGCCAATTCCGGTATACCCTGTTACACATGCAAACCACAACATTATTCACCTCGAAACTGGCGAGCAATTAATCGATGGCATGGCCTCGTGGTGGAGCGCAATACATGGCTATAACCACCCTGTTATAAATAACGCCATGATTGAGCAAATTAATAATATGAGCCACATTATGTTTGGCGGTATTACACATAACAGCGCGGTAGAGCTTTGCAAAAAAATAGTAAATATAACGCCGCCGAGTTTAACTAAAGTGTTTTTAGCCGACAGCGGATCGGTAAGTGTTGAAGTAGCAATAAAAATGGCGCTGCAGTATTGGTTAAGCCAAGGCATTACAACAAAACAAAAATTAATGACGCCTTACAAGGGCTACCATGGCGACACCTTTGCAGCCATGAGCGTATGCGACCCCGTTAACTCAATGCACAGTTTATATTCAGGCTTTTTACCTGAACACGTTTTTGTACCTGCACCGGTTAGTCAATTTGGGGGCGAGTTTAACCAAGCTGAAGCTCAAGAGCTTGAAGAATATTTTAAAGCAAACCACAGCCAAGTTGCTGCATTTATAATTGAGCCAATAGTACAAAACGCGGGTGGTATGAACTTTTATCACCCTGATTATTTAGCCTGCGTACGTAAGTTATGTACGCAATATAATGTACTACTAATTTGCGACGAAATAGCCACAGGCTTTGGCCGTACAGGTAAATTATTTGCTGTAGAGCACGCCAATATAGAGCCCGATATAATGTGTATTGGTAAAGCATTAACTGGCGGCTCAATGACGCTATCGGCAACTATCACTAGCAATAAAATAGCCATTGGCATCAGTGAAGGTGAAGCAGGTGTTTTAATGCACGGCCCTACTTTTATGGGTAACCCGCTTGCCTGTGCTGCGGCCTGCGCAAGTATTGATTTATTACTTGAGCAAAACTGGCAACAACGAATAAAGCAAATAAACACCCAGCTACAACAACTTAATAAATGCAGTGAATTAGATGCGGTTGCCAATGTGCGTACCTTAGGTGCAATAGGCGTTGTTGAACTAAACGAGGCTGCTGGCAATGTTGATGTTGATGTTGCTAAAATTCAGGCTTATTTTGTAGAGCAAGGCGTATGGATACGTCCATTCGGTAAACTAATTTACCTTATGCCACCGTATATAAGTGATGACACCAGTATAAAAACACTGTGTGATGCCATTTATAATGCCATTAAAGGCAAGCATTACGCTTAATAGCTAGGGCGTGTTGATCTTTGGTAGGTGAATTTGCAGCAGTATGTTTGGTTTTTAGGCAAGGCAGAGCCTATGTAGTGTGGTTATTCCCCATAAATTGGCGATAACGCAGCATAAATGACAAACATGCGCTGCCCTTTGGGTTCTTTCTAGGGACGATAAACTCCTTGTTACTCGGTTTTTACTTAGCCCACTAGGTTACAAACCTCGCGCCGCGATCTAATCGTCCCTGGGTTGAACAAATTTCAATCCGCAAAGGTCAACACGCCCTAATAGTAATACAGGTTATAGCGCTATTTGCTGTAACCTACCGCTACATTTAGTGTTTTTATCTATTAAGCGAGTTTGTAGTTATTGATCTCGTTAACTATTAGCTATATGATAATGTCTATCATTTACAATTACCTTTTTGGACTTCTTTGCTATGAAATTACTATTTAAACCAGCCAAAACTTTAGGTGCAAGCCTTTTACTAGCCTCGGCGTTTATGGCTCAACCAGTATTAGCTAACGGCCCTATTGGCGAGCATGTTAATCATCTTCAAGCTAACCTTAAAAGTTACGCAGAAGAAGTAGAATGGATGGTAGGCAAAGTTGATACCATGGTAAGCGACTACGACACTAAAGGCGCAAAAGCTGTAAAAACTGATGATTTAATTGAATACTGGGAGTCAGTTAAGTTTCACAGCGCAATAGAAACTAACTTCGTACCGGTATACGCTTCTATTTGGCAGGGTCTTTATGGCGTAAAAATGGCCATTGATAATAAACAGCCTGCTGAGGAAGTTCGTAAACAACAAAAAGCGATGAACATAGCCTTGTGGCAAGGCCTTGGGGCTGTTAAGCTTGCTGCAAAATTCCAGCAAAAAGGCTTGTTAGACACTGTAAAAGCAACCGCTACAAAAGAAATGACACAAAGTGCCACAATTGATGAAATTAAGCACAAATTAGACCGTGTAGTAGCTAAATTTGCTGAGCGTTTACAAGACGAAGCAACTGAAATTGTTCACGATACTTATCTACACCTGTTTGAAGGCGTTGAAGGTACACTTATTGAGCAAGACGCTAACCTAGTTGAAGTGCTGGAAAAAGACTTTAACGTAACACTGCCACTAGCAATTAAAAACAGCAAAAGCGTCGATGAAGTACGCGATGTGATCAGTGATATGCAAACAAAATTAGACCGCGCTAAGGTTTTAATAGAAAAAGCCGAAAAAGCCCGTAAGGATGTATTTTAAGTGAAGCGTAGGACCTTTATTCAAGGCCTAGCTGCGTTAGGGGTGGTTGGCTCATTGCCACTGCCTCTTTCTCGTGCGCTAGCCGCTGATATAGCAACCCCAGTTTCTGTTGATGATTTACCAAAGCTTAAAGGCGAGTTAACTCTTTATTTAGGCCGAGGCGAAGGTGGTTTGTATGAAAACGTATTGCAAGCAATCCAGAAAAAAAATCCAGACTTTAAACTCGGTATACGCCGAGGTCCTACTGCTGCTTTAGCAAATACGATTGTTGCAGAAGCTAAAGCCGGCGTTCGCCGCGCTGATTTATTTTGGGCGGTTGATTCAGGCGCGATTGGTTTAGTAACCGATGCAGGCCTTGCACAACCTATCCCAAGTGATTTATCTGCTCAGTTACAACCACAATTTAGATATAAAGAGTGGGCTCCAGTAACTGGCCGTATTCGTACATTGCCATATAACACGTCGCGTTTGACCAAAGATCAAATTCCAACAAGTATTATGGAAATTGCCGACAGCGATTTAAGTATTGGCTGGGCACCCGCCTACGCTTCTTTTCAATCATTTGTAACCGCAATGCGAATTTTAGAAGGCGACGACAAAACCGCTAAGTGGCTTAAAAAGATTAAAAAACGTGCTAAAACATACGCTGGCGAATTAGGTGTTGTTATGGGCGTTGAGCGCGGTGAAGTTGATATTGGTTTTGCTAATCACTATTACACATTGCGTTTAAAATCAGGCAAGCCTGATGCCAAGCTTGATTTAGCATTTACACAAAATGATGCGGGCTGTTTAGTTAATGCATCGGGTGTATTAGCCCTTAACGACGATCCGCTTGCTACTAACTTTATGCGTTACTTACTTAGTAAAGAAGTACAAGGTTACTTAGCCAGTGAAGCGTACGAAATTCCGTTAGTAAATGGTATTACCCAACCTGAGGGTCTACCATCACTTGCTAATATTTCTCCACCTAAAGTAGATTTAACACAGCTTGCTGATTTACGCCCTACTATAGATTTGATGCGTAGCAGCGGCGTATTGTAATGAGAATACCTGCCTCTTATCCAATGGCGCTGCTTGCAGCGCTTGTTGCGCTTACCCCTGTTTATGTATTAATAGTGCTTGCAAGCGATGCAAGCTCAGTATTTGACACCCACAATCTGCAAATTTTAGGCAACACGTTATCGTTAATGGGTTTGACGGTACTCGGATCTATTTTAATTGGTGTGCCACTGGCGTTTATTAGCGCGTATGTGCATTTGCCATTTAAAAAACTCTGGCTAGTTGTATTTGCGGCGCCGCTGGCAATCCCCAGTTATATTGGCGCGTTTACACTTTATGCTGCTTTTGGCCCCGGTGGCGAAATAAACACCTTAACAGGAATAGAAACACCATCAATGTATGGCCTAACAGGCGCTGCAATTGTGATGACGCTTTATACTTTCCCGTTTGTAATGATGACAACTCGCTCATCCCTACTAAGCCTTGATGCAAGCATGGTTAATGCTGCACGAACGCTGGGTATGTCGATGACGCAAAGTATATTTAAAGTTATATTACCGCGCGTAGTTAACGGTATTGCAGCAGGCTCTTTGTTAGTCGCCCTTTATACATTATCAGACTTTGGCACGCCCGCAATGATGCGCTTAGATACGTTTACCCGCGTAATTTACGTTGAATACAACGCTTTTGCGTTAGGGCGCGCAGCCATGCTTTCGCTTCAACTGATGGTTATTGTTGGCTTTTTACTTTTAGTTGAATCACAAATAAAAACAGCCCCTGAGCGCCAAGGTCGCCCGTTAATTTTATTCCCAAGCAAACTACAGTTAAGTGCAATATTTATTACGTTTGCACCTGTTTTACTGCTCGCTATTGGCTTGCCTTTGGCTATATTTTCGCTTTGGTTAGCTCGTGATGGTTTTAGCTCATTTGATTTTAATATTGCGTGGAACTCTACGTATGCATCGGGTATTGCGGCAATTGTAGCCGTTATCGTTGCGATCCCCGTTGCACATGCCGCACTGAGTGGAAAAGCAGGTAAGGTGATGGAACGCGTTACTTATTTTGGATTTGGTATACCGGGTATAGTTATGGGCACAGCCCTTGTTTATGGTGGATTACAGCTGCCATTCTTATATCAAACACTGGGATTGCTTATTATTGCTTATATGCTGCGATTTTTACCACTTGCTGTGGGCTCTGTTAGAACAAGCACCGAACACTTAGACCCAAGCTTAGTAAAGTCTGCGCGCGTATTAGGGGCAAGCCCACGTGAAGTATTTACTCGTATAACACTGCCTTTAACAATGCGCGGTATTATTGCCGGTGCAGCACTGGTGTTTTTAGAGTCAATGCGCGAACTCGAAGCCACGCTATTACTTGGCCCAACAGGGTTTGAAACCCTCTCTACATATTTATGGCGTGTATACGAAGCGGGCTATTTTGGTCGCGCTGCTATTCCTGGATTATTGTTAGTAGTGATATCTGCCTGCGGGTTAGCTATTATGATGTCTGGCGAAAAACGCAACCAGTTTGAACATTAAGGATTTAAGAAACAATGCTATCTGTAAGTCAGTTGTCTATAGATTATGGCAGTAACCGCGTAGTAAGCGATTTAAACTTATCGCTGGGTGAAAACGAAATCCTTATGCTTGTAGGGCCAACAGGTTGTGGTAAAAGTACAATTTTACAAGCCCTTGCTGGCCTTATACCTATTAGCGAAGGCGAAATAAACACGGGTAAATGGCGCGCTACACCCAAATTAACACTACCTCCTGAAAAACGCAGTGTAGGTATGGTGTTTCAAGATTTTGCGTTATTTCCGCACTTAACCGTACAGCAAAACATTTGCTTTAGATTAAAAGATACAGCCCCTGCTGAGTATTGGATAAACCTACTTGGACTGAGCGATTTTAGAGATAAAAAACCAGCAACGCTTTCTGGCGGACAAAAGCAACGTGTTGCACTTGCGCGCACCCTTGCCCACCAACCTGATTTTGTATTGCTTGATGAGCCGCTTTCAAACTTAGATGCCGCCCTTAAAGACATGCTTCGTTGGGACATTAGAAACGCACTTAAAGCCGCTGGCGTACCGGCGATTTGGGTAACACACGACCAAGAAGAAGCACTCTCAGTTGGCGATCGTGTTGGTATACTTAAAGGCGGCAAAATTCAGCAAATCGATACACCCGAGCGCTGCTTTAGTACCCCAAATAATCGCTTTGTGGCACGCTTTTTAGGTGAAGCCAGCTTTATTAGCGGCCAATTTAGCCAAGGACAAGCCACTACCTCAATTGGTAATGCTCCCGCTCATGGCGTTGACTGTGAAAGTGGCGACGTTGATGTACTACTTCGACCAGATGATGTGTTACTTGTACAAAGCAGTGTTGGCAATAACGGCGAAGTAATTTGGGTACGTTTTGAAGGTGGCAGCCGCTTGTGCGCTGTAAAACTTGCGTGCTCTACGGTTGTAACTAGCCGAGTAAGCCATGAAGTTGTGGTAAACCCTGGCGACGAAGTGCATGTATCACTAAGTACCTCGCACCCATTAGCGGTTTATAAATCTATAGACTGATTAAAATATTGATGTAGGCATTAATTTAAACATTAATACCTACATCAATACTTACTATTTAGACCCAAAATTCAGTTTAAATACGTTCCCCGTTAAAACCCTATCTCGCTTAAAACTAATACTTTTTACCTTTAAAAAACTCACTATAGTCAATAAACAATAATAATATGCAGGTTAAATTATGAACCTCTTGCTATTAATCAGCTGTTGCTGTTTACTGAACAAAGATTAATGTTAAACAGTTCCTCTCAGATATCACTTATCAGGTTACGTCTTTTATATTAGTTAGAACCACACACAAACATTAAAACACATTATTAAGCATTGCTTTTAGCGAACGTATTATAAAAATAAAGCTATATTCAAGCATTGCTGAACCTTAATTATCCTTTAAACGTTTATAAAGTTGTTCAGCCCTTAATGGTACAAAGGATCTAGATAGTGAATAAAATAAGTACCAAGAAAGAACTCTTAGAATACTCCGAAAGTATTGTAAACACGGTTCGAGAACCACTGATTGTTTTAGACCAACATTTAAGAGTAGTTACAGCAAGCCGCTCATTTTATGAGTTTTTTCGCGCTAATCATAAAGACACAGTCGGGAAACTAATATACAACCTTGGTAATAATCAATGGAACATTCCCAAGCTTCGTGAATTATTAGAAACCATATTGCCTCAAAAAACGAGCTTTGATGATTATAAAGTTGAGCACAATTTTAAAACAATTGGTTGGCGTACAATGCTGCTCAACGCAAGGCAAATTAAACGTACTCAGTCAAAAGATCGTATTATTTTATTGTCTATCGAGGACATTACTGAACGTAACGCGATTCAAGAAGGACTCGTAAAAGCGAATAAAGAGCTAGAAGTGCTAACGAGTGACTTGGAAAGTGCTGCTCGAGTTAAATCAGAGTTTTTAGCAAATATGTCGCATGAACTGAGAACCCCACTTAATTCTATAAATGGTTTTTCTGAGGTGCTCTACGATGAAACATTTGGCACTTTAAATGACAAACAAAAACAGTATGTTAAAAATGTATTGGTGAGCGGCAAACATTTACTGTTACTTATTAATGAAATACTGGATATGGCAAAGATTGAAGCAGGCAAAATGAGTCTCACCATCTCTCATTTGCCGATACGCCAAGTATTGCACGAAATTACAGGGCTTACAGCAGATACAGCTAACCAGAAAAAATTGAATATGTGTCTTGATATTGCTGATGACTTGCCACCAATTGAAGCTGACTCCCTTAAGGTTAAACAGATACTTTATAATTTGCTTTCAAATGCAGTGAAGTTTACACCCGATGAGGGTCAAATTGGCGTTAAAACACGACATACTGATACAGAAATAGAAATAATAATTTGGGATACGGGTATAGGTATTGCTGCTGAAAATATGGAAAAAATATTTGAAGGTTTTTTCCGTATAGAAACCCCCTATTCTAGATTAACAGAAGGTACAGGACTTGGGCTGCCAATCGCAAAAAGTCTAGTAAAGTTGCATGGAGGCGAGTTTGTTATTGAATCTGAAGGTGTTAATAAAGGCACATCGGTTCGTATAACTTTGCCAATTAAACAAAAGTCTGTGGTAAAGCATAATGAAAACCAAAATAGTTATAGTTGATGATAATGCGAATAACCTATTGCTAGAGGAAGATCTTTTACTCATGGCAAATTTTGAAGTATTCACTGCTATGAATGCAAGAGATGCGCTTTTAACAATAAAGCGTGAAACTCCAAAAATTATTATATTAGATGTCCAACTCCCAGATATGTCTGGAACAGAAGTTGCAAAAATTTTGCGTGATGAAAAAGAAACGGCAGATATTCCTATTGTTTTTGTTACCGCTTCTGTTTTACCCGCAGATATAGACCAATTACTGTGTATACCTAACAGTGCGTATATTTCTAAACCTATAGATACACGCACGTTTGCTCAACAAATAAGTTTATATATAAAGTAATGACTACAATTATTTAAACCTTGATACACAGGAACAGTTAATGAAAGATAGCCCTTTAATTTTGGTTGTAGATGACAACCTTCAAAATATTGAACTCATGCAAGCTTATCTTGAACCCAAGGGATATAAAACAGTAACAGCGACTGGCGGGCAACAAGCATTAGATATCTTAGCACAACAACCTGTAGACCTTATTTTACTTGATATAATGATGCCCGGTATGAACGGTTTTGAAGTAACACGCCGTGTTAGAGAAGACGCCCTATTAAAGCTATTACCTATCGTCCTTATTACTGCTTTAAGAGAGACAAAAGAGCGAGTTAAAGGGATTGATGCTGGTTGCGATGATTTTATTACAAAGCCTGTAGATAAAAACGAGCTATTATCGCGCGTTAAGTCCCTTCTTAAGATTAAAGACTATAACGATTTAAGAACAAATTATCAGAAACAATTAGAAGCTGAAGTTGCTCAAAGAACTGAATCATTAAAGCAAGCAATGCTAAGCATTAAAGCCGCATCACTAGAAACAATTAATAGACTAACCAAAGCTGCTGAATACAAAGATGAAGAAACGGGTGCGCACATTCAACGCATGAGTTTGTATTCTGAGGCCGTTGCACGCAGTGTAGGGTTAGATGAGGGAACAGTTGAAAATATTTTATTTTCAGCGTCGATGCACGATCTCGGAAAGATTTCTACACCTGACCATATTTTGCTAAAAGCAGGACAATTAGATGCTGCAGAATGGGAAATAATGAAACAGCACACCGTTGTAGGCGCTAGCATACTTTCGGGTTCTGATTCTGAGGTTATTAAACTCGGTGAAATTATTGCACGCTCACATCATGAAAAGTGGGACGGCTCTGGTTATCCTGATGGCTTAAAAGGTAGTGAAATTCCAATTGCAGCACGCGTAGTTGCTATTGCTGATGTATTTGATGCTCTCTCGTCAAAGCGTCCTTATAAAAAATCATTCTCACAAGAAAAAACATTTGCCATTATTAAAGAAGGTAGTGGGAAGCACTTTGACCCCGCAGTAGTGGATGCTTTTTTTGCAGTTCAAGAAGAAATTTTAGCAATTAAACAAAAGTATGCTGAAAAGTAACACGTCCATAATTAATTAGAGAAAACCCAATGAACGGACCAAACCCCAATAATCCTTCACCAATGGAAGGTTTTCCTCAAGTAGGTTTTTATATTTGACGATAAAACAATAAATACGCTGCTAGATATATCTTGGTGAGATTGGAGCAATGATAAAATCACTGCTCATTTAAATACTATAACTCAAAATAATTTAGACGTGCTGTCTAAAATTCAGCACTACCACTCAAACATGTAGGCCATTTTGCTTATGGTTTTAAGCGGGACATTATGCGAGTTACGTTTAGCATATAAGTGCTGCATTGATTTGTCTTTCACTTCACCCACTATCACTTCTTTTACTTGATAACCTAAAGCAACAGCAGCTTGAGTGTAAGCTATAAATTCCCACTTTTTAATATTGGTGTTATCTACAATTACCAATGGCATACCTTGAGCAAGTGCATTTATAAAGCGCGCTAAATTTAAATTATGAAATTGCGACAATTTAAATTTATCGAAATGATATTCGCCCTGCTCATTAATAAAGTAATCATCAGTTGAGCAGATTAGGTATTGGCTTTCGTCAACTCCACCTAATTCGTCAGCAAGGCTTTGCGCGTAGTAAGACTTACCGCTTCCTGGTAGTCCTCGTAAAATAAAAACTTGTTTCATAGCATCGATTTTTTAAGTGTGAATAAATATTAATTTGATTTGTTTGTTAATAATGCCACAAAATCATTAAATTTAAGAGCAACAAATCATAATAGTAGTAATTAAACTCTAAAAACTGTTTAAAAATAAACCGCATGCATAAAAACTTTTAAAGAGTTGCCCACAATAGTTTTTTTATTCAACTTTACTAGGTAAGATACAGGGTTCAAGTGCAGCGCCGTTTATGTGCAATTTATGCCACAGTGCTGCGCACAGTTAAAATAAAATAGTTAGGCAACTTATATCATTGGAGTGAAGATGAGCCATTTAGCGATTTCAGAGCTATTAAAAGGCAATGTTGCGGTAGACAGCCAAGTAACAATTAAGGGCTGGATCCGTACTCGCCGCGATTCAAAAGCAGGAATTTCATTTTTAGCCGTTCATGACGGTTCGTGTTTTGATCCTATTCAAGCGGTAGTTCCTAATTCACTGAATAATTATGATGAAGTTACTAGCTTAACAGCCGGTTGTTCTGTGTCGGTTACTGGTGTTTTAGTACAATCTGCTGGTCAAGGTCAATCTTACGAAATTCAAGCTAATACAGTGACTGTATTAGGTTGGGTAGAAAACCCAGATTCATACCCAATGTCGGCAAAGCGCCACAGCATTGAGTACTTACGTGAGCACGCTCACCTTCGCCCTCGTACAAATATGATTGGCGCGGTAACTCGTGTACGTAACTGTTTAGCACAAGCTATTCACCGTTTTTACCACGAGCAAGGCTTTTACTGGATCAGCACGCCAATTATTACGGCAAGTGACTGTGAAGGTGCTGGCGAAATGTTCCGTGTATCTACGCTTGATATGCAAAACTTACCGCTTACAGACAAAGGCGAAGTTGATTACAGCGAAGATTTCTTCGGTAAAGAAGCATTCCTTACTGTATCTGGCCAGTTAAATGGCGAAACTTACGCGTCTGCAATGTCAAAAATTTACACGTTTGGCCCAACATTCCGTGCAGAGAATTCAAATACATCACGCCACCTTGCAGAATTTTGGATGGTAGAGCCTGAAGTTGCGTTTGCTGATTTAGAAGACATCGCAAAACTTGCTGAAAATATGCTTAAGTATGTGTTTAAAGCCGTACTTGAAGAGCGCCGTGATGACATGGAATTTTTTGCACAACGTGTAGAAAAAACCGCAATTACGCGTTTAGAAGAATTTGTAGAAAAAGACTTCGCGCAGGTAAATTACACTGAAGCAGTAGAGATCCTTAAAAACTGTGGTAAAAAGTTTGAGTACGCTGTTGAATGGGGTGTAGATTTACAGTCTGAGCACGAGCGTTACTTAGCTGAAGAGCACTTTAAAGCACCGGTAGTTATTAAAAACTACCCACGTGATATTAAAGCATTCTACATGCGCCAAAACGAAGACGGTAAGACCGTTGCCGCAATGGACATTGTAGCACCAGGTATTGGTGAGATCATTGGTGGTTCACAACGTGAAGAACGCCTTGATGTACTTGATGCACGCTTAGAAGAAATGGGCTTAAACAAAGAAGATTACAGCTGGTACCGCGATCTACGTAAATACGGTAGCGTGCCGCACTCAGGCTTTGGTTTAGGCTTTGAACGCTTAGTTGCTTATGTAACAGGTATGGGCAACGTACGTGACGTTATTGCCTTCCCTCGTACTAAAGGCAGCGCAACTTACTAATACTAAGTTAGCCGTTTATAAATACTAAAAACCAGCCAATTGGCTGGTTTTTTTGTGTCTTTGATTTACCGAATAAAAAAGCCGCAGCACTCAAAGAGCACCACGGCTTTCAACCAGAATAAATTTTGCTTAATTAAGCGCTATAAAGCACTTTCGATCTGTGGCAGTACTTCAAATAAGTCAGCCACTAACCCGTAATCTGCAACTTGAAAAATAGGTGCGTCAGGGTCTTTATTAATCGCGACAATTACTTTTGAGTCTTTCATACCGGCTAAATGCTGAATAGCACCGCTAATCCCTACTGCAATGTATAAATTAGGCGCTACAATTTTACCTGTTTGCCCTACTTGCATATCGTTAGGTACAAAGCCTGCGTCAACTGCTGCGCGCGACGCACCAATGGCTGCTCCCAATTTGTCGGCAATACCATTAAGTAGTGCAAAGTTTTCACCGTTTTGCATACCGCGACCACCCGATATAACCACAGTGGCAGCCGTAAGTTCAGGTCGTTCAGACTCTGTTTGTTCAACACTTACAAAGCTACTTAATTGCGAATCAGACACTGTATCAATGCTTGTTATAGCAGCAGCTGATTGCTCACCTTGTAAATCAAAGCTACTGGCACGTACGGTAATTACTTTTTTACTGTCGAGTGATTTAACCGTGGCGATTGCATTACCTGCATAAATAGGACGTTTAAATGTATCGGCGTCCACTACTGCGATAATTTCAGAAATTTGTGCAACATCTAATAACGCAGCAACACGTGGCATAAAGTTTTTGCCTGTTGTCGTTGCACTTGCAACAATGTGGCTGTAGGTGTCGCTAAGCGATAAAACTAAATCGGTCATGCTCTCAGCTAACTGATGTTCATAAACACTATTATCGGCAACTAAAACATTAGCTACGCCATCAATGCTGGCCACTTGTGAGCTCATTGCGCTTAGGCTGTTCCCTGCAATAAGCACATCAACAGGAAAACCTATTTTTACTGCAGCGTTAATCGTTTTTGAGGTTTCTGGTTTTAAGGCACCGTTGTCGTGCTCTGCAATTACGAGTGTTTTCATTTAAATCACCTTTGCCTCTGTTTTTAATTTTTCTACAAGCTGTGCAACGTCTTCAACAATAATTCCTGCGGTACGTTTAGCTGGCTCTTCTACACTTATTAATTGAATACGCGGTGTTAAATCAACACCAAGCGAATCAGCTGCTATTACTTCAAGCGGCTTACGTTTGGCTTTCATAATATTTGGCAGTGATGCGTAACGAGGCTCGTTTAAGCGTAAATCAGTTGTAACAACCGCCGGTAAATTAAGTGCTACCGTTTGCAGGCCCCCATCAACTTCGCGGGTCACGTTTACTTTGCCATTTTCAATAACAACCTTGGATGCAAATGTACCCTGCCCACGATTAGTAAGCGCAGCAAGCATTTGACCTGTTTGATTATTATCTGAATCGATTGACTGTTTACCTAAAATTATAAGTTCAGGAGACTCTTGCTCAACAATTTTAGCCAAGAGCTTTGCAATATGGAGTGACTCGAGCTTTTCATCGGTTTCGATGTGAATGGCTTTGTCGGCACCCAGTGCTAATGCTGTGCGTAATTGCTCTTGCGATGCTTTAGGACCAATAGTAACAGCTATAACTTCACTGGCTGTACCAGCTTCTTTAAGGCGAATGGCTTCTTCTATGGCAATTTCACAAAACGGATTCATTGCCATTTTTACGTTAGTTAAATCAACGTCGCTGTTATCACTTTTAACGCGTGCTTTTACGTTGTAATCAATCACTCTTTTTATTGGTACGAGAACTTTCATAGGAACTCCATAATTATTTAAACCTACAAGGTAACGTGCACGTCAACTTATTTATTTTATGAAATTAGACTACTTCCTGTTGACGTAAACGTCAACCTAAAATAACCTTTAACTATTCACAGTCTGTAACGTTTAATTTGCAAGGTTAAAAATAGGCTGTACACCTTATTTAAATGCGTAGTAAACATTCGAATAAGTCCGTCATAGATAAAGAGGTTATTATGGTCGAACGTGAAACCATGGAATTTGATGTAGTAATTGTTGGCGCTGGCCCTGCGGGGCTTTCAAGTGCAATTAAACTCGCGCAACTAGCACAAGAAAAACAACAAGAGTGCATGATTTGCGTAGTCGAAAAAGGTTCTGAAGTGGGTGCACATGTACTCTCTGGTGCTGTTTTTGAAACCAAAGCTTTGGATGAACTGCTACCAAATTGGCAGGAGCTTGGCGCACCGGTTACAACCAAAGTAACCAACGATGAAATTTATTGGTTTAATAACGAGCAAAAAGCGACATCAATCCCCCACTTTGCTACGCCAAAAACATTTCATAATGATGGTAACTACATTGTATCTATGGGTAATGTATGTCGATGGCTAGCAGAGCAAGCTGAAAGCTTAGGCGTAGAGATTTTTCCAGGATTTAGTGCTCACTCTTTAATAATTGAAGATAAAGCAGTAAAAGGGATTATTACTGGCGATATGGGTGTCGACAAAGACGGTAATGAAAAAGACGGTTACATGCCAGGTATGGAGCTTCGTGCAAAATACACCATATTTGCAGAAGGCTGCCGAGGTCATTTAGGTAAGCAGCTAATTAATGAGTTTGCACTTGATGCAGATTCATCGCCGCAGCATTACGGTTTAGGCTTTAAAGAAATTTGGCAAATTGATGAAAGTAAGCATGAGCTTGGCAAAGTTGTTCATGGTACAGGTTGGCCACTTAGCGGCGATACTAATGGTGGTGCATTTATGTATCACAGTGAAAACAACCAAGTTGTTGTTGGATTGATTATTGATTTAAATTACTCGAACCCACATTTAAGCCCGTTCGATGAGTTTCAGCGAATGAAGCACCATCCAGTATTTAAAGACGTACTAGAAGGTGGCGAACGTATTGCTTACGGCGCACGTGCTATTGCTAAAGGTGGCTTGCATTCATTACCAAAAATGCATTTTGCGGGTGGCTTAATTGTTGGTTGTGATGCAGGCACACTTAACTTTGCAAAAATCAAAGGTAATCACACTGCAATGAAATCGGGAATGATTGCCGCTGAGGTTATTTTTGAAGCATTGCAAAATGAGTTGGCAAATACCGATTTAACTCATTATCAAACTGCGTTTGAGAAATCGTGGGCATATAAAGAGTTATATCAATCTCGTAACTTTGGCCCTGCAATGCACAAACTCGGTAAGTTTATAGGGGGTGCGTATAACACGCTTGATCAAAACATTTTTAATGGTGGTTTACCCTTTACGTTTAAAGATAATACGCCCGATCATTCAACCCTTGTTGATGCTAACGCCGCTGACAAAATAGCGTACCCAAAGCCAGATGGACACCTTAGCTTTGATAAACTCTCAAGTGTGTTTTTATCAAATACTAACCACGAAGAATCACAGCCTTGTCATTTAAAGCTCAAAGATGCGTCAATTCCTATTAACGTAAACCTAGTTAAATTTGATGAACCCGCACAACGTTATTGCCCAGCAGGCGTTTACGAAGTACAAGAAATAGGAGGCAATAAAGAGTTTGTTATTAACGCCCAAAACTGTGTGCACTGTAAAACCTGCGATATTAAAGACCCAAGCCAAAACATTACTTGGGTAACCCCAGAAGGTGCTGGTGGGCCAAACTACCCTAATATGTAACTAAATTATGCGTTATATACACATATAATCACTTTTTTTACATATAAATTATAAACATATCCTAAATTGCAGGGGCTTCGGCCCCTTTTTTACGTTATGCTAATAGTAGTTTTAATAATAAGAGTGTTATCTATGCCGTCGTCAAAAGTTGTTTTTCGTTTTTTAGCAGAGCCTACCGATGTTAATTTTGGTGGTAAAGTTCATGGTGGGGCCGTCATGAAATGGATTGACCAAGCAGGCTATGCATGTGCTGCGGGTTGGAGTGGTCACTACTGCGTAACGGTTTCAGTTGCGGGTGTTAAATTTAGACGCCCAATTCTAGTAGGTCAAATAGTCGAAGTAGAAGCTAAAATTGCCCATACGGGTAGAAGTAGTATGCAAATATTTATACAAGTGCGTTGTGGCGATCCAAAAACACAAAATATGGTTGAAACAAATCATTGTGTTATCAGCTTTATTGCTATGGATGAAACGGGCTACCCAATAGAAGTGCCTTCGTTTAAAGCTGTAACAGAAGAAGATATTAAATTAGAAAATTACGCTATAAAAATGAAAGAAATAGCAATTGAAACAGAAAACTTGCTTCATACAGTGTAATTACTAGTTTAAATAAAGTCAGGCTATGTAAAAAACTCATTATACTTTGTAAAAGATACAACTTATTTTAGAGTACTCAATTACACAAAAGTTCACTTTGATTATAAAACACGCTAAACACCGTAAAAACCAATACAAAAGAATTAATTAAGGCGTGTTTTTAATTCATTTTAATATTGGCACGCTCGCTGCAAGTAGATAATTGAAGTTTGATTAATGAAATCAAGCATTTGATTATTTTTTGTAAAGGAGCTATTCAATGATTAAAACACTTTCTCTTTCAGCTATTGCACTAGCAACACTGGGTTTTAACTCTGCAGCACACGCTGACATTTCTGATTTCGATTCTCCACGTATTTATACTGGTATCGGTTACGGTCAATATTCTTTTGAATTTGAAGACAGTGACAACGACACTGACTTTGACGACGATGCACAAATGCTTAAGGGTTACGTTGGTGCACAATTTAACGAGTACTTAAGCTTAGAGCTTGCTTATCAAAACTTTGATGAAGTAAGTGATATAGACAGCAAAGCTGAAATTGATGGCGTATCGCTTGCCGCACGTTTGGGCTACCCTATAACAGAAAGCTTTTCTGTGTATGCAAAAGGCGGTTGGCTTGAATGGGATGCAGATTACACACAAGATTTACCAGTAGGTGGCGTATCAGCGTCTACAGATGGTGGTGATGCATTTTACGGCGCTGGTATTGAATACGCGCTTACAACAAATGTACAGTTTCGTTTAGAGTACGAACGCTATAAACTTGATGACGATATTGACCCAGATATGGATGTAGCGTCTGTATCAGTTCAATACATGTTTTAATTAGTCTTTAGCATGTATAAAAGGTAAGCCCAAGGGCTTACCTTTTTTGTTTTAGGCTCTTTTTAAATATATTAATATAAACCAATCAGTCTAATAAAAAACTTTAAACCGTTTGCTCTATAATGCCAAGTGCATTAAATAGGTGTTCTATTATAGCACTAAGAAAATAGCGCAATAACAAGGCAAAATTATAATATATAGTTGTTATCACTAATTGCTCCCTGCATTGTTCTACCTCCTGCATCCATACAGTCAACTAAGAATAATTTTTAACAAAGTAAGTGCGCTATTTAATGCAGTAGAATAATCATATTTTTAATAAAATTGGTATACGCAATAAACTTGCTTACATTAATGCCATAAATGCTAAATGCGGGTAGAATAGCGCTCTATTTTATTTGTACCCGAGTACTATGAGCGATTACACCATTTCGGCTATTGGCCACATTCAATCTCCTTATAAACAAAAGTTTGCTATACCTAGGCAACCACGTTTAGTGCCACAAGCTAAAGCAAAGCTTATATTTGCCCCCGATTTTAATCGCGAAGAGTTTGTACGTGGTTTAGATGAATTTACTCATATTTGGTTGTTATTTCGTTTTCATGGAACAGCTGATAAAGGTTATTCTGCTATGGTGCGCCCGCCTCGTTTGGGTGGCAATGAGCGAAAAGGTGTATTTGCGACCCGTGCTACATTCAGACCAAACGCAATTGGAATGAGCGCCGTAAAACTTGAAGGTATTGAATATAAAAACGGACAACTTAGCTTATTACTCGCTGGCATTGATTTACTTGATGGCACACCGATTATTGACATAAAACCGTATTTGCCGTATTCAGACTCTATGCCGGATGCAAGTGCTGGCTTTGCTGACACGCGCCCTGAAACACAAATGACGGTTGAATTTAGCCCTCAGGCAATTGAGTTTGTTAATGCCCAAACACAATACCCAGACTTACATGATTTTATAGCCAATGTTTTAAAACAAGATCCTCGCCCTGCTTATAAAAAACAAAAAGAAGAAATGCAAAGCTACGGGATGACTCTCTATGACTTTAATATTCGCTGGCAGGTTAATGATGCACATAACTTAGTAACAAGCATAGAAAAAAACTAAATAACTCACTTAGCGCTTTAGTGTAAAAGCATCCGCTGGTAAACTTAAGCTCTATTAAAAGAATATAATTACTCTATTTCGGAAAAAACATGCGTACAAGCCAATATATACTCGCAACACTTAAAGAAACGCCATCAGATGCTGAAATCGTATCGCATCAGTTAATGCTTAGAGCCGGTATGATCCGTCGCGTCGCTTCGGGTTTATACACTTGGTTACCCTCTGGTTTACGCGTGCTACGTAAAGTAGAAAACATTGTACGTGAAGAGATGGACAAAGCGGGTGCAATTGAAATGCTAATGCCTGTTATTCAACCTGCTGATTTGTGGGAAGAGTCTGGCCGTTGGAATGAATTTGGTCCTGAGCTTATGCGCTTTACAGACCGTCATAACCGTACGTTTGCACTTGGCCCAACACACGAAGAAGTAATAACTGATTTCGTACGTAAAGAAATAAGCAGCTACAAGCAATTACCAGTTACTTTATACCAAGTACAAACTAAAGTACGCGACGAACGTCGTCCTCGCTTTGGTGTAATGCGTGCTCGTGAGTTTACAATGAAAGATGCCTACTCTTTTCACTTAAGTGAAGAGTGTTTAGATGCGACTTATCAAGCGATGCACAAAGCATATTGTAATATTTTTGAGCGTTTAGGCCTTGATTACCGCCCTGTTATAGCCGATACAGGCTCTATTGGTGGTAGCGTATCGCACGAGTTTCATGTACTTGCTGAGTCGGGCGAAGATGCAATCGCGTTTAGTGATGGCAGTGATTACGCCGCTAATATTGAAAAAGCAGAAGCACTGGCACCAAGCGAGCCTCGCCCTGAAGCATCAAAAGAGCTTAAAGCGTTTCCAACTCCTGACGCTAAAACGATTAACGAGCTTAAAAAACACTACGGTGTTAAGCCACATCGCGGTGTTAAAACGTTAATTGTTTATGGTACGCCTGATGAAAACGAAGTACGCGGTTTAGTAGCTTTAGTACTGCGTGGCGATCACGAATTAAATGAACTAAAAGCTGAAAAGCACCCATTAGTAGACTCTCCGCTTGAAATGGCAACAGAGGCAGATATTGTTGCTGCTATTGGCGCAAAACCTGGCTCATTAGGTCCTGTCGGCTTATCAATGCCTATTATTGTTGATAGAGCAGCTAACATACTTGCTGATTTTGTTGCCGGTGCAAATAAAGACGACGAGCATTACAGCGGTATTAACTGGGATCGTGACGTAACTGATTACGAAGTTGCTGATATTCGTAATATTGTTGAAGGCGATATGAGCCCATGTGGCCAAGGCGTTTTACAAATTAAACGTGGTATTGAAGTAGGTCATATTTTTCAACTTGGCACTAAATACTCAGAAGCGATGAAAGCGGGTGTATTAAACGAAGGTGGTAAAAACCAAACCATGACTATGGGTTGTTACGGTATTGGTGTTTCACGTATTGTTGCTGCTGCTATTGAGCAGAACAACGATCAATACGGGATCATTTGGCCAAAATCAATCGCGCCATTCGATTTAGCAATTGTTCCAATGAACATGCACAAATCGCATCGTATTCCTGATATTGCAAATAACCTTTACCAAGGTTTAAAAGATGCAGGTCTTGATGTGTTATTTGATGACCGTAAAGAGCGCCCTGGTGTTATGTTTAACGATATGGAACTCATTGGTGTGCCATTTACGCTAGTAATTGGTGAGCGTAACCTTGACGAAAACAAAATTGAGCTTAAAAACCGCCGTACAGGTGAAAAGCTAATGATTGATATCGATACAGCAATTGATGCAATTAAAGCAGCCGTTAAAGGTTAAGCTAAAAATACTTATAAGTAATTTTAAAACCGCTTTTTAAAAGCGGTTTTTTTATATCTAAATTTTACATGTGTCATTTAGCTTTAGTATTACTGTCGTATAATTGTCATTTTTATTCCCTAAAGTATTTAACCTGAACTCTGGATAATAAATCTATCTCGAGCAGCTATTTTCAGCGCTAACTGCGTTGAATTTACTTGCAATAGGCTCGCTATTGACGCGTAAATTCGCCTTGTTTTCACTGAAAATCTCTGGCTAGAGAAAATAAATTTAAATATCACCATGATTCAATACCTTAGTAAATCTCTTAACCAGAGTTCAGGTTATTTAACTATTACACTCGATACTTTAGGGAATGAAAATGAGTAATGGCGCAAACACTAAGAAGCAACACTACCCTGCTATTTGGATATCTGATGTTCATTTAGGTTACAAAGACTGTAAAGCAGATTACTTACTCGATTTTTTAAACTCGGTAGAATCCGACACACTTTATTTAGTGGGTGATATTATTGATTTATGGTCAATGAAACGTCAGTTTTATTGGCACCCTTCGCATTATCAAGTATTAAACTCTATACAAAAAAAAGCAGCTAGCGGTACACGCGTCATTTATATTCCCGGTAATCATGACGAAACGTTTAGAAACTATATAAATCAAACGTTATTTGGTATTGAAATCCACCAGCAATTTATTCACACCACTAAAGCTAATAAACGTTTTTTACTCGTACACGGTGATGACTTTGATTCCGCGACACGCTATAACAAACTTATTAGTATCGCAGGTGATGCAGGGTACGACTTTTTATTATTTTTAAACCGCTGGACCAATCGTATTCGAAAGCTATTTGGTGGTAATTACTACTCGCTTGCATCATGGATAAAAGCTCGCGTACACAAAGCACGTGAAGCAATTAAAGCCTTCGAAGATGCCGCAATTCATGAAGCTAAAAAGCAAAACGTAGACGGTATTATTTGTGGACACATTCATCATCCCAAAATAAAAGTAGATGACGGAATTATGTATTGTAACGATGGAGACTGGATTGAGAGTTGTACGGCGCTGGTAGAGCAGCAAGATGGAAAAATTGAATTACTACATTGGTCAGACACACAAACCGTACTCGATAGCGCCGACATAACAAGGTTAAATATATCAACGGATGCTAAACCAAAAAAATCAGCTGCATAAGCAGCTGATTCTCATCTAATAACGATTAACTTAGCCAGGTGATTAACTTATCTTTCAGCGTTCTTGGTTTGATTGGTTTAGTAATATAGTCGTTCATGCCTGCAGTTAAACAACGTTCTCTATCACCTTCCATTGCGCTTGCTGTCATAGCAATAATAGGTATGTAAGTGTAGTCTACCCCGGCCTTACTATTTCTGATTTCACTTGTTGTATCGTAGCCATTTAAATTAGGCATTTGGCAATCCATTAAAATAACATCAAAAGCTTGCTCTGTGTTTTCTCTCAATGCTTCTAATGCTTCTACACCGTCTGATGCACAGGTGATTTTTACTTTAGTGCGTTTTAAAATCGCCTTAGCAACTTCAATATTAATCATATTATCGTCTACTAATAATATATGATAAGCAGACAAATCAGGCTCTACTTGTTCTTCTGTTAAGCCTTTTGGTGGCGCTATAATACAATCATTACTGGCACCAAATAAGCTGGCTAACTTATAGCTAAATTGATCTTGGGTAAGCGGTTTATTTAGAATGTGGCTACCCTCAGGTAATATCATTTTAGTCGGTTTATCGGTCACCATGTCGCGTAAAATTAAGACGTACTTTTTATTAAACTGCTTACAGTAATCAATTAACGCATCAATTTGAGGATGCTCATCGTCAATCAATAATAAGTCAGCTTCAAACTCTTTATGCTCACTAAAGTAGTCGAGTCTTACAATGTTTTCTGCATTTACTTTACAGGTTAGTAGCAATAAATCGCACACGTTTTTATAAACGTTATCGCGCGCTATTAATGCCGCTACGTTAATACTTGTAGCAAGCTCAATACCTGTGTTTAATTTTTTCTCTTGTGCTACATGTAGCTCAACTGTTGCGGTAAAGGTACTACCAGCACCCTTTTCACTTATAACCGTAATATTACCACCCATTAACTGAGCAAGTTTTTTACATATAGATAAGCCTAAGCCTGTACCACCAAAATGGCGGGTTGTACTTGAATCTTCTTGTGTAAACACTTCAAATAGTTTGTCTATGTTCTCTGGCGCTATACCAATTCCCGTGTCTTTTATTGTAAAGCTCATTAATAACTTTGAGTCGGTAATGTACTTAGAGCCGACAGTTAAACTTACTTCACCTCGGTGAGTAAATTTAAATGCATTATTAACTAAGTTAATTAAAATTTGTTTAAGTCGATGGCTGTCGCCAATAACCATTCTATCTACTACATCTTTTGTATCTAAAAACACTTCAAGACCTTTGCGCTGGCCCTGTAACGCTAAAGAGCTAATCATATCGCTACATACTGTAACAACATCAAATGTATGATTATCAATATCAAGCTTACCCGCTTCTATTTTAGAAAAATCGAGAATATCGTTAATCAAATTCATCAGAGAGTTAGCACTACTATTAGCTAATTTTAAGTAATGGTATTGTTGTTCACTTAAGCCATCTTCTTTGAGCATTTCAAGCATACCCAAAACGCCATTCATCGGTGTGCGTATTTCGTGAGATATATTTGCTACAAAGTCACTTTTTGCTTGGCTCGCTGCTAATGCTTGATCAATTGCTCGCTCTAGCTCAACAGTCCTTTGTGATACTTTTAGCTCTAAAGTACTGTTTAAGCCTTCAAGCTCTGATTGAGTATTTTTTAATGAGCTAATATTTCTTAAAATAGCCGCTACCTGATAACGGTTATTGTAGACATCAAAAATACTACTGAGTGTAATTGAAAAGTATTGTTTGTTGCCATAACCATCTGTGTAGATAGCTTCAAACGGCATTTTTGATCCGTTTGAAATAGTCTCTTCTATACAGTTATTATCGGCTTCATTTAAGTTAAATAAAGAAACAAAGTCAGGGCTAGTGCCTGAGATTGAATTACCGAAAACCTCTTTAGCTGTATTATTAAAGTGAACAATTTCGCCGTTTTGCTCAATTGTAAAAATAGCATCCAAAGAATTTTCTATTACTTTATTGTTTTGCTCTTTTAGAGAATTAATTAACAACTTACGGTTTATAAAACGTTGGTATAAAAAGGCAATAACTAAAAATACGCTAAAGAATACCACTAGCATTGCAATAAAGTTTTGACGCCTTTCGTTCACCTTTGCAAACAACGTTTTAGTATCAACACTTACACCAAGCTCTAAAGGTAACATCGCAATATCACCATCAAACGAAATACGTTTTTTTAACGTGTAAGCAATTGGGTAATTACTTAGCGGTAAAGTGCCTTGCTCTGCCATTGTGCTTGCAGTGGAAAATTCTTCAGTCCATGTTTTTGCTTTATTAAATTCAAAACCGAAGCGTAATTGAGAGTTTGGATGATATAAAAATTCACCTTCATTATTCATTAGGTAAATTTGTGTTCCTTGTGGAGATTCAACCGTTAAACTTTTTATTAATTTATCAGCAAAGTAGTTAGTGACTAATATTGCAAAAATTTTATTTTTTTCATCAAAAACAGGCTTAGCTACACGAAAAGTACTTATATAAGGTTCTTGTATCTGCCCATTTTCACGGTTGTAGTTAATTGGAGAAATATAAACACTTTTATTATCGAGCATACTCGCTTTTATCATGTAATCGCGTTGGCCTTTCTTTTGTAATTGCAGACCTTGCAGTCGATTAATTTCTCCGAGTTGGTTTCTATCAACCCTGACAACTTCTTGCCCACCATCTGCGAGAATAATATAGCGAGCCTGAAGTATGCTGTCGTCTGTGCGCATAAAACCACTAAAAATACTCGCTAAGCGCTCTTCCCAAACGTCGATGTGCGTGCCTAACAAGGGATCTATTTTCTTGTTTTCAGTGGCGCGAGTAATGCCTTTAATCGGGGGCGTTGCGTCTAAAAAGCGAATAGCGGTAACACTATCTTTAAGATGGTTTTTTAGTGAAAGGCTTTTTGTTTCAAGCTCACGTTTTAATTCTATTTGGGCTGAATTATAAACATCACTTCTTACTTTTTGGTCAAACAAATACAGAGATGGTAAAGCTATAAGAACAAATATTATTGTTGCAACGAGCATTAGTCTATTATTTTTTGTCACATTCAAAAAATTATTCTTTTTCAACATTTACCTTCACCATAAATTTTTATTGTTATTAGTATAGAGCATTAACGAAAGAATTGGACCACCTAACTAATCGGTTATCGTTATAATTTTTATAATAAAAAGACTAAATCATTAGTTTTATTTAGAGCACTCTCTCTATATGAATTATAAATGAATGAGAGTACCCATATCGACTCACGCAGCTTATAAAATAGTTTTTTCAAGCAATCATTCCTTTAAAATATAAAAGGTAGCCAATGCTACCTTTTATATATTTTTAGAGTGCTAAATCTATATTATTATCTAAACAGCACATCTTCTCTGTTAAACCATTTAACGCAAAATGCCAGTAGTCCGGCTGCAATGATTGCAGTTGCTAAAAATATTAAGCCTACAAATGTGTAATCAACAGTCCCTTTTACTATTTCTTTAATTGCTAAAGCCACGTTTGTAACAGGAATGAATGCTGTTTTAGCAGTAAGCTCCATATTTGGCATTATTGAAATAATAATAGGGAAAAACACGCCCATACTTAAGGGGGCCATATAGTTTTGTGCTTCTTTAAACGTACGTGCATAAATAGATATAGCCAGTGCCAAAGCCGAAAATATAGCAGCCACAGGCAGTAGCAATACAAATATCATCAGTAAATCGGTTACCGCTAATGTACTAAATGCCGCTTTAATAAAATCTAGATCGGCAAATGCTAACGCCAGTGCTATCCAGCAGCCCATACTTAAGACCGTTATGGTTGTGGAGGCAATGGATGTAGTTAACAAAGTTATAAATTTACCAAGCACCAGCTCTGTACGCGTAATAGGTGTAAGTAGGAGTGTTTCTAGCGTGCCGCGTTCTTTTTCGCCAGCGCCTAAATCAATAGCGGGATAAGTAGCCCCCATTAGTACTAATGGTATAAGTAAGTAAGGTAAAAAACCGCCAATTTTTTCGCCAAGGTTTTCACGTTTATCGGCTGTATCCACCTTAATTACTTCAATTGGGTTAAGAATAGATTTTTGAACAGACTCTTCAATACCAAAACTGATTAGCTTTTGAGTTTGCAGTACGTCACTGTATTCTTTTGCTAGCTCTTTGACGCGTTCGAATAAAAAGTTAATAGATTTTGAATCGTTAAAAACAACCTGCCACTGACTTTGTTCACCATTATCTAGTGTTTGCTCAGCATGGCTTGGTAAATAAATACCCATATCAATATCGCCAGCTATAACACCAGCTTTAAGCTCTTCAATGTTATTAAAGGTTTTAGCCCCTTTATAAAGCTCAAAACTTTTGTGATAAAACACTTTATCAGTAAATTCTTGTGCATATTCACCATTAATAATGGCATACGTATTTACTTTTTGTTCTGCGTCCATTGCTGCTTGTGAGCTTATAAATGCCATTACGGCAAACAATAACGGAAATATAGCGACAGGAAGCGCAACAACAAATAATAGCGTTTTTTTGTCGCGTAATAACTCTCTTAATTCCTTTTTAAATACCTCAAACATCATGTTTCTCCGTTAATATGTTCATAAACGCTTGATTAAGCTCATCACTATTACCTGCTTGTTTAAATTCATCTACTGTTCCGTCAAAGCAGCTAATACCTTCGTTAATTACAGCTACTCGGTCACATAAAAGTGCAACTTCATCTAAATGATGGGTAGAAAAAATAACAGGAGTACCTTGCGCCTTTAAACCCTTAATAAATTGAATAACGGTTTGCGTGGTCATTATATCGAGACCCGTTGTTGGCTCATCAAGCACAACAACTGCTGGGCGATGCACAACAGCACGCGCTATATTTGCTTTTTGCTTCATACCTGTTGATAGGTTTTCTGCGCGTTTATCTACAAACTTATGCATATCAAGCAATGTAAATAGCTCATCACAACGCGATGCAATATCGCTTTTGCTCATACCGTGGAGCTTTGCAAAATACTCTATGTTTTCTTTTACAGTTAAGCGGCCATACAAACCGGTAGAGCCCGATAAAAAACCGATAGACTTACGCCCCAGTAGCGGTTTTTTTACAATGTCGTTTCCGGCAATTGTTATTGAGCCTTCATCGGGCTTTAACGCGGTTGAAATCATTCTAAGTGTAGTTGTTTTACCCGCACCATTTGGGCCTAGCAATCCAAGTACTTCACCCTTTGCGCAGCTAAAACTCACATCTCGTACTGAGTGAAAATAATCTTTATCTTCACGAGGGTCGATGTCGTCTATTTTATTTTTTTTGTGATCTTTAGTTAGCTTAAATTTCTTTTTAAGCCCAGCAACTTCTATCATGTTCGTATCCTTCGTTTCGCTCTAAAATAATCTGTATTGTTGTAAAAAGAGTCGTCTTTGTTTTCGTCATGCCAGCCTGGCACACCTAATAAAGGCAGTGGTGAAAGCTGTTTGTTATCGGCTAAGCAGTTATCTGTATTAATCATCTCATAAAGGGCTTGGTCTAGGTACTGATATTGAGTAACTAAATCTTTACAAAATATTTCATCCGGTACACAAACAAACAATGCTTTACCCGTTAAACCTATATAAGGTTTGGTGAGCATTTCATAATTAGCATGGCCAAACATAAAAGGTTTTATTGTTTTACCCCACTCATGTTTGTGTTCAACAAATGCTGTTTTCCATTGATGATCGCAAAGCCACTGCTGCCATTTACTCTCACTTATAGCTAATACAACACCACATTCATCAAAGAGCGTTAATGCATTACGATGTTTGGTACGCTGTTGTAATCCATGTTCAGCTATATCTTGTACATGCCGCTGGTTTATAAGTGCTTTAGTTTTAGGAAATAAACACCAAATAAAGCCACCAAATAAGTCATGCCAGTTCTCACTGCGTGTAGGTACAACACCCGTTTCAAAAATAACTTGTTCGTAATAACGATCGCCAAAATCTACCTTTGCATCATCTTCAAAAGTAATAGGAATATTATTCGCATTAATAGCGGTTAAAAATGGAGAAAACCACTGCGGCGCCGGCCAATCTGTTAGTTCGTTAACTTTAAACAGCTCACGTAAATGCGCAAATGCACCTGTTTCTAAACTACTGATTTGCCACTGCTCGGGGGGAGTAAAACGCTTCATTTAAACCTTTAACAATTTATGCCTATAATTTACGAGAAGTTTACCGCAAAAACTGGTTCTACTTAATAGAAGTTAATATACTAATCACAACTTAAAACAAAAAAAGAGCTGACATGAAACATTATTTCTCTCTCACACTCCTCGCTACCGCTGTTTTAGCAGGTTGCGCAACAACAAGTATTACACCTACTGATGTAACAAATGGTTATAACAGTATCCAAGCTGATGAACTGGCTAAACATGTAAAAGTACTTGCATCGGACGAATTTGGTGGTCGTGCTCCT
Source organism: Pseudoalteromonas sp. SWXJZ10B (assembly GCF_015864475.1). Taxonomy (NCBI): domain Bacteria; kingdom Pseudomonadati; phylum Pseudomonadota; class Gammaproteobacteria; order Alteromonadales; family Pseudoalteromonadaceae; genus Pseudoalteromonas; species Pseudoalteromonas sp. SWXJZ10B. The sequence goes on along the minus strand of NZ_JADYXD010000006.1, from coordinate 104,254 downwards.
TCATCACCAGGCGAAAAGCTAACGCTTGATTATTTAACTGCGCAGTTTAAAGCTTTAGGTTTAAAACCAGGTAATGGCGACAGTTACTTACAAGAAGTGCCATTAGTTTCTTTAGAAGCTGATTCGAACATGGTGCTTAGTATTGGCGGTAAAGACTACCAATACAAAAAAGACATGGTTATGGGTAGCAGTCGGATAAGTGCTCAAGAAAGCATAGAAAACTCTGAACTTGTATTTGTGGGCTACGGCGTTAATGCACCTGAATACAATTGGAATGATTACGAAGGTTTAAACGTTAAGGGCAAAACGGTTGTAATGCTGGTTAACGATCCGGGTTTTGCAACAAAAGACCCTGCTTTATTTACTGGCGACGCGATGACCTATTATGGGCGTTGGACATATAAATACGAAGAAGCGAGTCGCCGTGGTGCCGCAGGTGCAATTATCATTCATGAAACAGCACCTGCATCTTATCCGTGGTCGGTTGTTGAAAACTCGTGGAGCGGCGAGCAGTTTGGTTTTCAAAAAGAAAACAACAACATGGACCGTGTAGCTGTTGAAGGCTGGGTTACAACTGACGTAGCAAAAGAGCTCTTTACTAAAGCAGGTTTAGATTTTGATACCGTTAAAACGAATGCTGCCAAAGGTGCTTACCATGTTGATATGGGCGATTTAACTGCTTCTGTTACTATTAAAAACACGATTAAAAAATCGGTGTCATATAACTTTATCGCCACTTTACCTGGTAGTGAAAAACCAGATGAGCATGTTATTTACTCAGCTCATTGGGATCACTTAGGCACAGATAAAACACGTAAAGGCGATCAAATTTATAACGGTGCTCACGATAATGCAACGGGTACAGCGGGTCTTATTGAAGTAGCTGAAGCTTTTACTAAATTACCTAAGCATCCTAGCCGCTCGATGACCTTTTTAGCGGTAACTGCTGAAGAGCAAGGCTTATTAGGGTCTAAATACTATGCGGCAAATCCTGTGATTGCAGCGAATAAAACAGTCGCTAACATAAACATGGATAGCTTAAATTTATTAGGCAAAGTAAAAGACATGAATGTGGTTGGTATTGGTAAATCACAAATGGATGAGTTTTTAGAAACTGCGGCTAAAGAGCAAGGCAGAACAATATCAGGTGATCCTAAACCATCATCGGGTGGCTACTACCGCTCTGATCACTTTGCATTTGCAAACATGGGCATTCCGGCCATGTACGCAGGTGGCGGCACAGTGGCTGCTGATGAAGAAACGGCTAATTACCGTAAACGTATGAGTTTAGTACTTCGCGGTTGTTACCATCAACCATGTGACCGTTACCGTGATGAATGGGATTTATCGGGTGCTGTTCAAGACTTACAATTATTTTATAAGGTAGGTTTCGATATTTCTGAAACAGAACAGTGGCCAACGTGGAATACAAACTCTGAATTTCAGCGTAAGTAGCCCAATTTAATCACAGCCTTTAATTCAAATTTAAACTAACTTAGATTTGGTTATCGAAAAACTCAAACAGAGTAATCGATTTAAATAGATGCAAATGATATTGATTATCATTTGATTAAAATATACAGTGTGACCTAGTTAATTTATTAGGTCGCATTGTATGATTTCACTCCCTCACATTGGTTTTATTACTCCTGCCTCAAAACGATTTTTGAGCCAAAATAAACGCTTACTGCTGCCTTTATTTATTTTAACTTGCCTTGCAATACCGCAATTACGCGAAATAACAATGACCGCACTGAGTGATGCATTTTTTCAAGTGAGTGTGTTTGTTGCTGCTACCCTTTTAATTTATTACTACGCTATAGAACACTTACCTCAATTAGAGCTTAGTTATTTAAGTGCCAAGTCCCCTATTTTAGAAATTAGCTTTGCAGCGGTTTTAGGTGCATTACCTGGCTGTGGTGGCGCTATTATTGTGGTTACTCAATTTACAAAAGGCCAAGCAAGCTTTGGTGCTATTGTTGCTGTGCTAACAGCTACAATGGGAGATGCAGCATTTTTATTACTTGCTACCCGCCCTACTGAAGGCTTGTTAATTATGGGAATAGGGTTGGTTGTGGGTACATTCAGTGGTTTACTGGTTAATACGATACACAAAAAAGACTTTTTACGCCCAACAGCGCAAGAACAAAAGCACCAAATTAAAATACTCTCAACTAACATTATTAAAATCAGTAAACCGGTTTGGATGGTAACAATTATCCCAAGCCTTATAATTGCCTTTTTGATTGCGTTTAATGTTGATTTTTCACAGTTTGGTTCAAGCACAAGTACTGTAATTACGCTATTTGGTGCATTAATGGCTTTATTTATTGTTAGTATTTGGGCGCTTTCGTCAAGAGGTGAAAGCTATCAAGAAGTAACATCAGAAGACGATGCATGTAACCCCCCTTCTAAAATAATAAAAGTATTACAAGATACCCACTTTGTAACGGCATGGGTTGTAGCCTCTTTTATGCTATTTGAGATTTTGGTTAACATTGCAGGACTTGATTTAAAAACGTGGTTTGTACATTACGCCTATTTAGCCCCATTAATTGCAGTGCTTATTGGTTTTTTACCCGGCTGTGGCCCGCAAATAATTGTTACAACACTTTATATTCAAGGCATTATTCCCTTTAGTGCTTTAGCAGGAAACGCAATTTCTAACGATGGTGATGCGTTATTTCCAGCAATAGCAATGGCGCCCAAAGCTGCAGTTATAGCTACACTTTATACATCTATTCCCGCATTAATAGTTGGTTATGGGTTGTATTTTTTTGCTGAAATTTAAAAAATGAGATTTAAAAAACACAAAAAAGCTCAGCAATTGCTGAGCTTTCAACATGTTAAGTTATTCTTACTTATACAGTTGCTGGTTCTACTGCTAATTCTTTAGGATTTGGACCAAAATCGTTTTCACCTTCGTGCGAATCTTGCGCAAGAAAAACAATTAAAACAATCCAACCGATTACTGGCACTAACCAAAGTAGCTGCCACCAGCCTGAACGGCCTGTGTCATGAAGACGACGAGCACCAGCACTTAAGCCAGGAATTAATAGCGCTAAGCTATAAATAGAGCCAATGAACATTGTACCTAGTACACCATCAATCGCATTACAAACTACTGAAAAAATGAAGTTAAATAATACAAACATCCAATATGCTTTACGACGATTACGACCTGAAAAATCTGCGTAGCTACGCAACGCGTTCATATAATGTTCCATAAAATTTCCTTAGTGTTATTTTTTATATTCCCTAACGGGGTTAATCCAATTACTTTTTAGTAACATTTGTATCTTAATTAAAAACAGCTGACATTAAAACAAAAAACCAGCTAAAAGCTGGTTTTTATTAAATATTAACAATTTAGCTATTAACTCATAGCCATCATCATTGCCGATGGGTTTTCTAAGTAAGACTTCCATAGGTTATTAAAACGAGCAATAGTGCCCCCATCAATAACACGATGATCGCCAGACCAGCTCACTTGCATAATAGCTTTACTCACAACCTGCCCACTTTCATCAAAACGCGGTAGATGCTGCAGTTTACCTAGCGCAACAATAGCCACTTCTGGTTTATTAATTATAGGGGACGCGATAGTGCCGCCAATAGCACCAATGTTAGAGATGCTAATTGTCCCACCTTTTAAATCATCGGGTGCAACACGGCCTTCTCGCGCAGAATGAGTTAAACGGGTTAAATCATTTGCCACATCAACAATGCTTTTACTCTGGCACGATTTAATATTAGGCACTAACAAGCCAATTTTAGAATCAACCGCTATACCGATATTATGATCGTTATAATAGGTAAGCTCTGAGCATTCATCGTTCACTTTTGAATTAAGTACAGGGTACTCTTTCATTGCTAGCGAGAGTGCTTTTACAAAAAATGGCATCATGGTGAGCTTAACGCCTTGTGCTTTATACTGCTCTTTTAAAGCGCTACGCAAAGCTATAAGCTGTGTTAAGTCTATTTCATCACTAAACGTAAAGTGCGGAATAGTTGAAACCGAAGCTACCATTTGCTTGGCCATGGCCGCTTTAATACCTTTAATTTGCTCTACTCGTACGCCACCGCTTTGATTCTGTGTTTGGTTTTGTACTGCACTTTGAGAAGCATCGCTATTAAGCGGTGAAGTATCAATAGTATTTGGCACTTCGCCTTTTACAAACTCTTCAATATCTTGCTTGTAAATACGTCCATTTTTACCACTACCTGGTACACAGGTTAAATCAACATCTAGCTCACGTGCTTTACGACGAACCGCAGGTGATGCAACCGCTTTTTGATTGATAACTTTAGCAGTTTGCTGTGTTTTAACAGGGGCAACTTTTTCAGCGACGGCATTAGTTTGAGCCTTTACGACCGCTTGGTTTATATCAACATTTGGTTTTGCTGCACTGCCTGCAATTGTCATTTGAAACAACGGGCTATGTACTTTTGCTATTTCACCTTTCTGGTAATATAGTTTTTTTACTGTGCCTGTATATTTTGCCGGAATTTGTACTAATGCTTTGTCGGTCATTACGTCACAAACCGCTTGGTCTTCTTCTATTTCGTCGCCTTCAGCAACTAACCAATCAACAATCTCACACTCAACAATACCTTCACCAATATCCGGTAATATAAAGTCCTCAACCACATCAGCTGCATCATTAGTTTTATTTTCAGCTTGTACTGGCTCTTGTACTACTTCATTGCTAATGCTTTCACCTGCTACATCCATAGCGAATAAAGGGGCATGTACTTTAGCAATCTCACCTTTTAGATAATATAGCTTTGAAATAACGCCATCATGCACTGCCGGAATTTGTACTAATGCTTTGTCTGTCATAACATCGCAAATTGGCTGATCTTCAGATACGGTATCGCCTTCTTGTACTAGCCATTCAACTACTTCGCATTCAACAATGCCTTCACCAATATCGGGTAATATAAAATCTTTAGCCATGGTAACCCCTAAAAATCCATTGATTGTTTAATTGCAGCCAACACTTTTAGTGCATCCGGTACGTATTCTTTTTCAAGTGCCAGCGGGTATGGCGTATCTAGACCACATACACGTAAAATTGGCGACTCTAAATGCAAGAAACACTCTTGTTGTATTGTCGCGGCTATCTCTGCACCAAAGCCATTGGTTATAGGCGCTTCATGACTCACGATTAAACGGCCGGTTTTAATAACCGATTTAGCAATCGTTTCAACATCCCATGGTAAAATACTACGAAGATCAATAACTTCACAGCTTATACCTTGCTCACTTGCTTGCTTTGCTGCATCTTCAATAATCTCCATTTGAGCACCCCACGCTAAAAGCGTAATATCGGCCCCCTCTTGTACTACTTCAGCCGTGCCTAATTCAATACTATAATCTTCTTCTGGCACTTCGCCAATTGATGCACGATATAAACGCTTAGGCTCAAAAAATATGACCGGGTTATCATCTTTAATTGATGCACGTAATAAACCTTTAGCTTGATAAGGGTTACGCGGTACAACTACTTTCAAACCAGGTGTGTGCGCAAAATACGCCTCGGGTGATTGTGAATGGTATAAACCACCGGCAATACCGCCACCATAAGGTGTACGAATAGTTAAGTTACCGACATTAAATTCATTACCACTGCGATAACGAAATTTAGCGGCTTCATTTACTATTTGATCAAACGCTGGGAAAATATAATCAGCAAATTGAATTTCTGCCAATGCAGGCGCACCAAAAGCAGCTAAACCATTAGCAAAACCTAAAATACCTTGCTCGGTTAAAGGCGTATTAAAAACACGATGTTTACCGTACTTCTCTTGCAAGCCCGATGTTGCTCTAAATACACCACCGAAGTAACCAACATCTTCACCAAAAATACAGGCTTGAGGGTGTTCATTCATCGTAATATCGAGAGCAGAGTTAATTGCGTGGAGCATGTTCATTTTAGCCATTACTTAATTCTCCCTGCGGTTACTGGGTAAGCATCTGGATGCTGTTTTATATGTTCTTTTAGTTGCTCGTACTGGCGTTGCAGTAATGGAATTGGTGTATCGTAAACGTCAGATACCAGTTCTTCTAAAGCGGGCTTTGCAACAACTTCAGCACGTTTAAGCGCTGCTAAAATTTCTTCACGAATCGACTCTTTTGCTTTTATATCGTCTTCTTCGTTTAACCAGTCTTGCTTGACCAGCCATTTTCTAAATTTATCAATAGGACACGTTTGATGATTCGCTTCTTCATCTTTAGAGCGATAACCACTTGGATCGTCTGACGTAGAGTGCGCACCCAAACGATAAGCAATCGATTCAATAAGTACAGGTTCACCTTGTGTTGAGGCTATTTCGCGTGCTTTTTTAGTTGCCGCATAAACAGCAAGTGCATCTGTGCCATCAACACGAATTGTTTTAATGCCATAACCCACACCACGCGACGCAATACCGTCGCCTTTAAACTGCTCATCAGCAGGGGTAGATATGGCATAGCCGTTATTACGTGCAAAAAATATAACCGGCGCTTTGTGAACAGCGGCCATATTTAAACCGGCATGAAAGTCACCTTCAGATGCAGCACCTTCACCAAAGTAACAAATAGTCACATTATCAATTGTGCTGGCAAGCTCGCCTGTTTTAGCGTCGATGTGCTTTATTTTTTGGCCATATGCATAACCCGTTGCCTGTGGTATTTGCGTACCCAATGGCGATGAAATCGTCATGTAGTTTAGCGCTTTAGACCCATAATGAATTGGCATTTGACGGCCTTTGCCTAAATCCAATTCATTTGAAAACATTTGGTTCATAAATTGATCAAGCGTAAAGCCACGATAATGCAGGGCTGCCTGTTCACGATATTGAGCCATGATCATATCGTCTTGATCCAGTGCAGCAGCAGAGGCTGTAACTGCGGCTTCTTCGCCTAGGCATTGCATATAAAAACTAACACGGCCTTGGCGCTGCGCGCCTTGCATACGTTCATCTAACAAACGTATAAAACGCATTGTTTCATATAACTTAATAGCGGTATGTTTTGAAATGTCAGGTGCGGTTGCACTAGGATGAATGTCGCCGTCCTCAGTTAAAATACTAAGGGTTGGAATATTAAGCGCTTGACCATCAATAAATTCAAGCTCGTGGTTAATATTCAGCGATACGTTATTTGGATTACTCATAACCTACCTTCTTTTGTTGTCGGTAAAACAGTGCCCCTTTAAATTATTATTGTGGGTGATTGTTGCTGGTTAAACTTTGCAACATCTGCACTATCTTTAATTAAAGCTGCCAACACTTTACGTTAACGTAAAGTGTTATTCAACAGATCTGGGACGAAACAAAAGCAAATACTGGTTAAATAAGTGGCAAGTTAACGATACGGTTACTTTAATTAATAGTAATCATATAGTTAACTTTAAGTTACTAGTGGTCTGATGAGTTAAATTAGACGAAATTGCTATCAATATCCATTGGAATAACAGTAAGGAGTGCTCTTTGCCCTAATGCTACGCTCGCATTTGGAAAAATAATAGCCTCTCCTTCAACGTCAGCGTAAATCGCTGTATCACCGTCGGTTGCAAGTAGTGCACCTTTCGCAAAGCCAGTAAAGTTCTCGGCATCGTCAGAAAAAGGAAAGCTAAAATCGTTCTGCGTTCTATTTATTGTGCGATGGACAGCAAACAATTCAAAATCGTTTGCATTAAATTCAGGATATTTAACTTCATTTTGACTAATTAATGCAGTTAAGGTTTGCTTTGTTTTTTCAAAGCGAGCCATATCGTTTTGACCAAATGGCTTAACTTGACCCAGCTCTACCGTAAAAGAATCAGCACCGTGTATAAATGACGAATAATAGCTAAATGTTGTTGCAGGAGATTTCATCATAAGCACGGTATTTACACCACAACTCAATAAAAATTGTAGCTGCGACTTTTTCCATGGCTTACCATGTAAAAATGGATATACAGCAAATTTTTCGTTTTTAGAGCCTCTAATTGCAGTGTGTAAGTCGTAATGACATCGCGTACTGCCTTGCTCGCCACATGTATAAAAATCGCTTACGTACTGCTCAAGCTTTGCAGCGCGGTTTCGCTCATTATTCATTGGTACACCTTCAATTGTATGGTGACCATTAAATAATCTATTTAAGTTTTCTTCTACAAAACGCAGGCCAATATTAATTGATTGTGGATTACCGTAAATAAACAAAACACGCTGCTTAAGTATCAGCTCGCCTTTTATAATTTGTTTAATAAGTGCATCACAAATTTCAATTGGCGCAGTTTCGTTACCGTGTACAGCGCTTGAATAAACTACATCTTTTGACGTTATAACAGCAGGTTGAAACTCAATGACTCCGGTATCGTGTATATTTACACGAGTCCCATTATCTAAAACAAACTCACCTGCATCTAAATGCCATTCGTTGTCACGACTAAGCGTTAAAAAATCGCCTGTTTGTTTTAATTCATTTAAGTAAGATGGATTGGCTGACATATAATAAGCCCTTTAAAAATAATGTGAGAGTAGACTCTTATGCATATATTTTTATAAATACACAAGGTATAGAAACGAAAACGGCTGAATAAATCAGCCGTTTTAAAATTATTAGATTAAGTTAGCTTATAACTGAATCTACAAGCTTTTTAGCTTCTTTTTCAAGTAACGCTAAATGCTCTTCACCTTTAAATGATTCAAGGTATATTTTATAAATATCTTCAGTACCTGATGGACGCGCTGCAAACCAGCCATTTTCAGTAACCACTTTTAAACCACCAATGGCAGCATCGTTACCTGGTGCATGAGTCAATTTTTGCAAAATAGGCTCGCCAGCAAGTGTATCTGCTTTTACATCAGAAGCACTCAATGCTTGTAAACGTGATTTTTGACCGCTTGTGGCTGGTGCATCTAGGCGTTTATAAATTGGAGAACCAAACTCTTGTTCTAATTCTTTATAAAGGACTGATGGCGTTTTACCTGTCACAGCAAGTATTTCTGCAGCGAGTAGACCCATAATGAAGCCGTCTTTATCTGTACACCATACAGAGCCATCAAAACGTAAGAATGCAGCACCTGCGCTTTCTTCGCCACCAAAGGCAAGCTTGCCTTTGCTTAAGCCTTCAACAAACCATTTAAAGCCTACTGGTACTTCTTTAACCTTACGGTTGTTACGAGCAGCTACTTTGTCGATCATAGAGCTAGAAACCAATGTTTTACCAATTTCTACGGTTTCATTCCAATCACGGTGTTTAAGTAAGTAATCGATTGCCACTGCTAAAAAGTGGTTTGGATTCATTAAGCCGTCTGGCGTTACAATACCGTGACGATCGTAGTCAGGGTCGTTACCAATAGACACATCAAAATCATCTTTTAGTGCAATAAGATTTGCCATTGAATAAGGTGATGAACAATCCATACGAATTTTGCCGTCTTTATCAAGTGGCATAAAAGCAAAACGTGGATCAACAACATCATTAACTACGGTTAAATCTAAATTATATTTTTTTGCAATGACTGGCCAAAAATTAATACCTGAACCACCTAGTGGATCGATACCAATTTTAATACCTGCATCGCTAATTGCTTTTAAATTAACGATATTTGCTAAGTCATCAATATAAGGAGTCATTAAATCTTCGTAGCGGATAAAGCCAGAACGCGATGCCTTAGCGAATGGGAATAACTCAACTTCAACTAAATCTTCTAGTAAAAGTTGATTAGCTCTGTCTTCAATCCATTTAGTGACGTCGGTATCTGCTGGTCCGCCATTAGGTGGGTTGTATTTAAAGCCACCATCTTCAGGAGGGTTATGCGAAGGCGTAACAACAATCCCGTCTGCTAATTCATTTGGGTGTAGCTTATTGTGGCTAACGATTGCATGGCTAATCACTGGTGTTGGCGTAAAATCACCATCTTCTTGTGTGATCACTTGCACTTCATTCGCAACAAGTACTTCTATTGCAGAGTTAAATGCGGCTTCACTCAATGCGTGTGTGTCTTTGCCTAAAAATAACGGACCAAATATGTCATTTTGTTTTCTGTAATCACAAATAGCCTGAGTAATCGCTAGAATGTGTGACTCGTTAAATTTAACATCGTAAGAACAACCACGGTGGCCTGAGGTACCAAAGGCAACACAATGCTCTGGATTTTGTTCAAGATCAGGTTCATTTAAGTAATACGCAGATACTAATTTAGGTACGTTAACCAGTGCCGATTGTGGAGCAGTTTTGCCTGCGCCTGAGTGAATAGCCATTATATTTCCTTACAGGTAATCGCGAATTTTTTCAGCTTGCTCTGCACTATATCCAAGGCAAAGAGCAACTTCATGAAGCATCATTTTTTTACGCGTTGTATTAGAATTAGTCATAACCCAATATTCACTATCGGTTATGTTTTTAGGATTCATACTACTACCGCTATTTACTAAAGCTTCTTTACTAGTAGCAAAGTAAACACGGTCACGCCCTTTTATGTCTAATACCGCAGAAAAATCAGTTTTATGTGTGCGGTAAAATGCACTTAAAATAAACAAAAAGCGTCCAACAACACCTTTTTGCATTGCCAGCTCTTCTTTATTTAATACATTAAAAACATTATCGCTTTTTTGCTTCACGGGTGCGTGAGCTACAGGCGTTTGTTTTTTTGAAGTCTCAGCAGCAGATGGCTCTGAGCTTTTTAATGTGGCGGTAGACGTAGTCGCAGTTTGATTATTTTGAGTTAGTTCTACGTTTGCGGTTTGAATTTTTTCGCCGCTCAGATTTAATAAACGACGTAAAATAGTGGATGCACTTTCACCAATACTTTGCGTATTGCTAGCAATATATTGATATAACTCGTCGTCTATGTCGATTTGTTTCATGTTCTTCCTGTCATTACGGGTCACATTTTTTTCTCCCGTGTGATTATACCCAAACCAATCAGAAATGCGAGTTACAACAAGCACTCCCGTAAACATATTAATATTTACCTCATTGTTGTTGATTTAACAAACAAAAGCCCAATTTAATAAATAGTCGCTGTATTTTTTGCTTTTTAGAGCAATGCTCGGCAAACTATGGCGAAATTTTCAGGAGGCGGGTATGCAGTTAAATTACAAGCAACAAGGGCAAGGTCCTAATGTTATTTTGATACATGGGCTTTTTGGATCATTAGAAAACCTAAATGTAATAGCAAAACCATTAAGTGAACACTTTACTGTTATTAACGTTGATTTACGTAACCACGGGCTTTCTCCTCATAGTGATGAAATGAACTACCCAGCAATGGCACAAGATATTGTTGAGTTATTAGCACATTTGAACATAGATAAAGCACATTTAGTTGGGCACTCTATGGGTGGTAAAGTGGCAATGGAATTAGCGCTTACACATCCTGAACTTGTAAATAAGCTTGTTGTACTTGATATAGCACCTGTTAGTTACCCTGCTCGGCACACAAAAATATTACAGGCATTAAAAGCGGTTTCAGCACAATCAATTGACGATAGAAAACAAGCTGATGCTCTAATGCAGCCTTACATAGAAGAGCTGGGAGTTCGACAGTTTCTACTTAAAAGCCTCGCTAAAAATGAGGAAGGTCATTTTGCATGGCGATTTAATTTAAATGTGCTTGACGAAAAATATTCTACAATTACATCCAATGTTAATGAAAACAATTCTTGTTTATGCGATACTCTTTTCATTAAAGGTAATGATTCTGACTATATTTTGCCCGAGCATCGTACTGCAATTAAAGCTCGCTTTAAAAATACCAAGGCTAAAATAATTCATGGCGCAGGCCATTGGCTTCATGCTCAAAAGCCACTTGCCGTAAATAAAGCGATAAACGACTTTTTAACTGCGGTTTAAAGCAATTTTAATCGCGTGTTTTTGATTTTGCGCACTAAATATATGAATAATTATATGCTATAGTACGCGCCGTTTAATTTAAAGGTTATACGTTGATGGTCAGTCAGTTAATTAACGAATTTGATACCCTAGGGTTGTATTTTGGCTTAGCCGGTATTTTCATATTCATCGGCATGGCAATTAAAGACGTACTAAAAAGTGGCAATGTGCCTAAGTTCGGACAATACATTGTCTGGGGTGTGCTCTTTTTAGGTTGTTCAGGCTTTATTGCTAAAGGTCTTATTCAAGTATTTTGGCAAGGCGCAGGTGTAGGTTAAGCATGGCGAAGTCAGAAACAGATAGAACTACACTCGATTTATTTGAATACGAAAAACGCCCAGGCAGACCTAAAACCAATCCCCTTTCACGGGATATGCAGTTAAAGGTAAATAAACGTAATCAAATAAAAAGAGATAAAGCACGTGGCTTAAAGCGTGTTGAATTTAAAGTTTCATCGCAGTTATATCAAGCATTGAGTGATATGGCAGATGCACAAAATATTAGCCGCAGTGCGCTGATTGAAACGATTTTACAAGAAAGATTGGCTATTGATACATAAAAGGTTTTAAATCCATGGCAAGTGTAGGCATTTTTTTCGGAAGTGACACAGGTAACACAGAACACGTAGCAAAAATGATCCAAAAAGAATTGGGTAAGAAGCTAGTGGCTGTTCATGATATTGCAAAAAGCTCTAAAGAAGAGATTGCTGAATTTGATTTAATCTTATTCGGTATCCCTACTTGGTACTACGGTGAAGCACAATGTGACTGGGATGACTTTTTTCCAGAACTTGAAGAAGTAGACTTTGAAGGTAAACTTGTTGCTATTTTTGGTTGTGGAGACCAAGAAGATTACGCTGAGTACTTTTTAGATGCGATGGGCATGATCAACGATATCGTTACTGAGCGTGGCGCTATTGTTGTTGGTCATTGGCCGAGCGAAAGCTATGACTTTGAAGCATCTAAAGGCATGGCTGATGATAAGCATTTTGTAGGTTTGGGTATCGACGAAGACCGTCAACCAGAGCTTACAGAACAACGTGTTAAAGCATGGTCTGCTCAAGTATATGAAGAGATGTGTTTAAGTGAATTAGCTGACTAATTTACTGCATATATCGCTAGCTGTTTAAATAATTATCAAACAGTTAGCGTTTTAAGCTTTAGTGGCAATATAAATCAATTGTTCTTTGCACTTAACGCTTAGGCACGTTATCCTGTTTGTTGCTAATGTGTCGTGTACATCTTTGCAAGATGTCTAGTATAACCAAATAAAATTGAGACAGATTTAATGACTGATCATAACTTGGAACTTAAAAAAGCCGGTTTAAAAGTAACTTTACCGCGTATTAAAATATTAGAGATTTTACAATCTCCAGATAACCAACACATCAGTGCTGAAGATGTTTACAAAATTCTTTTGGATCTAGGTGAAGAAATTGGTCTTGCAACTGTATACCGCGTACTTAACCAATTTGATGATGCGGGTATTGTAAGCCGTCATCACTTTGAAGGTGGCAAATCAGTATTTGAACTTTCAGGAAGCACACACCACGATCATTTAGTATGTTTGAAGTGTGGCAAAGTTGTAGAGTTTGAAGATGAGATGATTGAACGTCGTCAACTTGAAATTTCTGAAGAAAATGGTATTACACTTACAAACCATTCTTTATATTTATACGGTGAGTGTAATGATAAAGCAGCGTGTAAAGAATTTAGCGACGCTAACAGCTAATACCGCTTTTAAAAAGCAATAAAAAACCTGCTAAGTGCAGGTTTTTTTGTGTCTAAAATACGCTTGTAATGAATATCCCCAGTAAATACTGGAGATATTTAGATATTATTTATTGAGTTTTAGACCATGAATCGCGAAGACCCACTGTTTGATTAAATACAACATTCTCTGATTTAGAATCACGAGAGAAATAACCCGTACGCTCAAACTGAAAGCCCTGATCTGCTTGTGAATTAGCAAGCGATGGCTCTAATTTAGCGTTTGATAAAACAACCAGTGACTCTGGATTTAATGTTGTTTCAAACTCATCAGCGGCTGCTGGGTTTGGAACACTAAACAAACGATCGTATAAACGAACTTCTGCCGTAATAGACTCTGGTGCTGAAACCCAGTGAATAACACCTTTTACTTTACGTCCATCACTTGGATTTTTACCAAGTGTTTCAGTATCGTAAGTACAGAAGATAGTTGTGATTTCACCATTTTCGTCTTTTTCAACACGCTGTGCTTTAATAACATAAGCACCACGTAAGCGTACTTCTTTATCAAGCACTAAACGTTTAAACTTGTTATTCGCTTCTTCTTTAAAGTCTTCTCGTTCTATATAGATTTCACGAGTAAACGGTACATCACGACGACCCATTTCTTCTTTATTTGGGTGGTTAGCCACAGATAAAACCTCAACATTGTCTGCATCGTAGTTTTCAATAACAACTTTAACAGGATCGAGTACGGCCATTGCACGTGGTGCATTTTCGTTTAGATCTTCACGGATACATGCTTCAAGCATACCCATTTCAACCATATTCTCTTGTTTTGTTACACCAATACGCAAACAAAACTCACGGATTGAACCTGGTGTATAACCACGGCGACGCAGGCCTGCAATTGTAGGCATACGTGGGTCATCCCACCCTTCTACATGGTTATTTACCACTAAATCGCTTAGCTTACGCTTAGACATAATTGTGTATTCAAGATTTAAACGTGAAAACTCAATTTGCTGTGGGTGACACTCTAAACTAATGTTATCAAGTACCCAGTCGTACAAACGACGGTTATCTTGAAATTCGAGTGTACATAATGAATGTGTAATACCTTCGAGTGCATCAGAAATACAGTGCGTGAAGTCATACATTGGGTAAATGCACCACTTGTCTGCTGTTTGATGATGATGAGCAAAACGTACGCGATAAATAATTGGATCGCGAAGCACCATAAATGAGCTTGCCATATCAATTTTAGCACGCAGGACACATTCGCCTTCTTTGAATTCGCCAGCACGCATTTTTTCAAATAACGCTAGGTTTTCTTCAACGGATGTATCTCTGTACGGGCTATTTTTACCTGGCTCTTTCAATGTACCACGGTATTGGCGTGCTTCATCCGCTGTTAAAAAGCAAACGTACGCTAAGCCTTTATTTATAAGCTCAACAGCGTAACCATATAAAGTATCAAAATAGTTAGAAGAATACTTTATATCGCCATCCCAGTTAAAACCTAACCACTGTACGTCTTCTTTTATAGAATTAACGTAGTTAATGTCTTCTTTTTCTGGGTTTGTATCGTCAAAACGTAAGTTACATAAACCGTTATAATCTTTTGCGATGCCAAAATTTAAACAAATTGATTTGGCATGACCAATATGCAAAAAGCCATTTGGTTCAGGTGGAAAACGTGTATGCGTTGTTGCATGCTTTTTACTTGCTAAGTCTTCATCAATTCGGGTTCTAATAAAGTTACTTGGGCGATTCTCAATTTCCGCCATAGGAGTGTAGTCCTCTAAATATTACGTAATAACAAAACTAATGCATTATTACAAAAACATACACTAACATACAGCACTAGATTAAGGTTTATTTTTGATATTGCTTAACTTTAATTCAGCTGAACCATTGTTTATGAATAAAATTTGTTTTAACGCAATATTTAAGTCATCTAAACAGTTTATAGTAGGTAAATAACCTACATTATAAGGATTTAAAGATGGCGACACTTAATCAACATCGTGTATATATTCCAACTAATGCACGCGCTAACCACTACCTTTTAGCTGAAATAACCCCTAATCAGGATTTTTATAAAAGCTTTAGTGATATAAATTGCTGCTATGAACGTATTGCACGCCAGCTGTTTGCTTCTTGTGATGAGTACGAGCTTTATAATGTGCACTTATTAGCGAATGATAAACTACCCGTTGTAAGATTTAATGATGAGTCTTATCAATTAGAAACAGATAAACAAATGCTCTTTTTTTATAATCCCCGTTATCACGAAGCGCATAAGATTTATTACACTGAAGGTACACCGAGTAAAAAAATACGCATTCTATTTTTAGCAACAGGCGATGATTTGCGAGCCAACTCTGCAGAATTTCATAATAAAGTTCAAAAAGTGTTAGACACTTTACAAGGACAACTCTTAATAAATCAGCCCCAGTTTAAACTACGCGACCATCAACACTTAACGTATGACCTATTTGCTAAAGAAAAAGGCAACAAGGAAAGCTATGGTTACAAATTAAGAAGTCTCTACCCTCGCTACCAATCAAGACAATGCAGCATACCCAATGATTATGCAGAGATGACTTACGCCACTTTTACTATACCGGTTTCGCGCGCAATTAAAACGCAGTTTCAAACACTAATGAACACAAACGACTATGCTAAATTTTATGACTACTTTGCATATGCATTTATACGTGCGTGTCAAAATAACAACTTAAACCATGGCGCTATGGTTGCTAACGGCGCAACGCCTATTATACGCAATAGTAAAATAGATAAGAGTGAAGGCAATGATGAACTTCAAAAGTTAAGTTTTGATATTGAATCTAATGAAAATCAAATTAAGCACTTTTCTGAAGCAAGTAAATTAGTAGAAACGCTGCATTTTGTAGTAGTAGCAACGCAGCAGGATAAACATGAAATGGGCTACGGTCGATTTATGAACCAAGTAGAAAAAACAATCTATACTCTGTGTAATGAGCTGGCTATAAATAAACAACGCCAAGACTTATCTGTACGTTTTTTCCAGCATATTAGTTACCCGTTCTAAATTTTCATCTAATAACAAAAAGGCCCGCATGTGCGGGCCTTTTCAAAGGAAACAAGCGATTACCAGCCTGTTTTCTCTTTAAGTGCTTTACCGATATCAGCAAGTGAACGTACAGTTTTTACGCCCGCAGCTTCTAATGCAGCAAATTTCTCATCAGCAGTACCTTTACCGCCGGCAATGATTGCGCCAGCGTGACCCATACGCTTACCTTCTGGTGCAGTAACACCAGCAATGTAAGATACTACAGGTTTAGTTACGTGAGCTTTGATGTACTCTGCAGCTTCTTCTTCTGCAGTACCACCAATTTCACCAATCATTACGATTGCTTCAGTTTGTGGATCTTTTTCGAACATTTCTAGAACGTCGATAAAGTTAGTACCTGGAATTGGATCACCACCAATACCAACACACGTAGACTGACCAAAACCAGCATCAGTAGTTTGCTTAACTGCTTCGTACGTTAAAGTACCAGAGCGAGAAACAATACCTACTTTACCAGGTTTGTGGATATGACCAGGCATGATACCAATCTTAGTCTGACCTGGAGTAATAACACCTGGGCAGTTAGGACCGATCATACGAGTACCTGTTTGATCTAGTTTAATTTTAACATCAACCATATCAAGTGTAGGGATACCTTCAGTAATACAAACTATTAGCTCGATGCCAGCATCGATAGCTTCTAAGATTGCATCTTTACAGAAAGGAGCTGGTACGTAGATAACTGAAGCAGTTGCGCCAGTTTCTTTTACAGCATCACGAACTGTGTTGAATACAGGAAGACCAAGGTGCGTTTGACCGCCTTTACCTGGGCTAACACCACCAACCATTTGTGTACCGTACTCAAGCGCTTGCTCTGAGTGGAAAGTACCTTGGCCACCAGTGAAACCTTGACAGATAACTTTTGTATCTTTATTGATTAATACAGACATTATTTGCCCTCCGCAGCAGCAACAACTTTTTCAGCAGCGTCTGTTAGTGATTCAGCAGCAATGATATCTAGACCAGAGTTCTTAAGAACTTCACGACCTAATTCAGCATTAGTACCTTCTAAACGTACAACTACTGGTACGGTTACGCCAACTTCTTTAACTGCGCCAATGATGCCTTCAGCAATCATGTCACAACGAACGATGCCGCCAAAGATGTTTACTAAAACAGCTTTAACATTGTCGTCAGAAAGAATGATTTTGAATGCTTCAGAAACACGTTCTTTAGTAGCACCGCCACCAACATCCAAGAAGTTAGCCGGCTTGCCGCCGTGTAGGTTTACGATGTCCATAGTACCCATTGCTAGGCCTGCACCGTTAACCATACAACCAACATTACCGTCTAGAGCAACGTAGTTAAGCTCGAAGCTTGCTGCGTGTGCTTCACGAGCATCTTCTTGAGATGGATCGTGGAATTCACGGATTTTAGGTTGACGGTAAAGTGCATTACCATCAATACCGATTTTGCCGTCAAGACAGTGAAGGTTGCCTTCATCTGTAATTACTAACGGGTTGATTTCAAGTAGTGCGAAATCAAAATCAGTGAACATTTTACCAAGACCCATAAAGATCTTAACAAACTGTTTCATTTGTACTGGGTTAAGACCCAATTTGAAACCTAGTTCACGTGCTTGGTAAGCTTGAGGACCTACTAACGGGTCGATCTCTGCTTTGTGGATAAGCTCTGGTGTTTCTTCAGCAACAGTTTCAATTTCAACG
Source organism: Pseudoalteromonas sp. SWXJZ10B (assembly GCF_015864475.1). Lineage (NCBI taxonomy): Bacteria > Pseudomonadati > Pseudomonadota > Gammaproteobacteria > Alteromonadales > Pseudoalteromonadaceae > Pseudoalteromonas > Pseudoalteromonas sp. SWXJZ10B. The sequence goes on along the minus strand of NZ_JADYXD010000006.1, from coordinate 85,887 downwards.
CCGCCTTCAGTAGACGCCATGAAAACTACTTTACGAGATGCACGGTCAACTACTGCACCTAGGTACAATTCGTTAGCAATGTCAGTACAGCTTTCTACTAAAATTTTAGCTACTGGCTGGCCTTTCTCGTCTGTTTGGTAAGTAACTAGGTTTTTACCTAACCAATTAGCTGCAAACGCTTTTACTTCTTCGATAGTTTTAACTAGCTTTACACCGCCAGCTTTACCACGTCCACCTGCGTGAACCTGAGTTTTAACAACCCACATATCGCCGCCAATTTTTTCAGCAGCTGCAGCAGCTTCTTCAGGTGTATCGCAAGCGTAACCTGTAGAAACGGGTAAACCATATTCGGCAAAAAGTTGTTTTGCCTGATACTCATGCAAATTCATGATGCTTTATCCAATTTTTTATACTAAAAGAGCTGAATATTTTTTCAAATAAACAACTATCCCAAATTGCGCACCTAGTATAGATCCCAAGGCTTAACATGAAAACCCCAGTACGACCAAAGGCGCAAAAAAAAAGCTGTGAATGTTCATTCACAGCTTACATTTCATACAACTAGATTAAACATCTAGCAATAAGCGAGTTGGATCTTCAAGTAACTCTTTAATAGTCACTAAGAAACCAACAGATTCTTTACCATCAATGATGCGGTGGTCATAAGAAAGTGCTAAATACATCATAGGAAGTATTTCAACTTTACCATTTACTGCCATAGGACGATCTTGGATTTTATGCATACCCAAAATCGAAGATTGTGGCAAGTTAATGATAGGTGTAGATAGCAATGAACCAAATACGCCACCATTAGTAATAGTGAAATTACCACCCGTCATATCAGCAAGCGTTAGCTTACCATCACGACCTTTAAGTGCTAGTTCACGAATACCTTTTTCGATTTCAGCAACAGATAGTTTGTCACAATCTTTAAGTACTGGAGTAACTAGACCACGTGGAGTAGATACTGCAATGCTGATATCGAAATAGTTATGGTAAACAATATCGTCACCATCAATTGATGCGTTAACATCAGGGAAACGTTTAAGTGCTTCAGTTACCGCTTTCACGTAGAAAGACATGAAACCTAAACGAATGCCATGACGCTTTTCAAACGTTTCTTGATACTGCTTACGAAGGCTCATGATTGGTCCCATGTTCACTTCGTTGAATGTTGTTAACATTGCAGTTGAGTTTTTAGCTTCAAGAAGACGTGTCGCAATCGTTTTACGTAAACGAGTCATAGGTACACGTTTTTGTGTACGATCGCCCATCGGTGCTGCTGGAGCAGAAGCTTCTGCTTTTTTAGCCGCTGGCGCTGGTGCTTTTAAGAAAGTATCAACGTCTTCTTTAGTTACACGACCATTTTTACCCGTGCCTTTAATTTTAGAAGCGTCTAAGCCTTTTTCAGCGATTAAACGACGAACTGATGGAGTTAACACATCTGAGCTTTCGCTTGAATCTGCTGGCGCTGCGTCTGCTTTTGCAGCTGGAGCCGCTGGTGCACCGCCTGCTTTAACCGAACCAATTACTTGCTCGCCTAATACAGTATCACCTTCTCCGTGAATGATATCACCCATGATGCCATCTTCTTGAGCTACTACTTCAAGAACAACTTTATCTGTTTCAATATCTACCAAGTTTTGGTCGCGTGTTACAGCGTCACCTGGTTGTACATGCCATGTAGCAATTGTTGCGTCTGCAACTGATTCTGGAAGTACAGGTACTTTAATATCCACTTCTTTACCTTCTGATGCTGATTGCGCCGCTGGCGCGTCTTCTGATTTAGCTGGTGCTGATTCTTCTTTAGTTGAACCTTCACTTGCTGGCGCTGCATCAGCATCACCAAGTAAACCCATAACTTGATCGCCAAGTACGGTTGCACCTTCTTCTTGTGATATCTCTGTAATTACACCGTCGTGCTGTGCAACAACTTCTAGAACCACTTTATCTGTTTCAATGTCTACTAAGTTTTGATCGCGAGTTACTTTGTCGCCAACACTTACATGCCATGTAGCAACGGTAGCATCTGCAACCGACTCAGGAAGAACAGGAACTTTAATTTCTGTGCTCATTGCTTATCCTTTATTTTCTATAGTAAGCGCGTCGGCAACGAGCGCTTGTTGTTCTTTAGTATGTACTGACATGTAACCACACGCTGGTGATGCAGATGCTTTACGTCCTGCATATTTTAATTTAGCACCTTGTGGGATTGCATCAATAAAGTGATGTTGTGAACAGTACCATGCACCTTGGTTTTGTGGCTCTTCTTGACACCATACAAAATCAGTTACGTGTTGGTAGCGCTCTATAATTGTTTTCATTTCATCGTGCGGGAACGGATATAGCTGTTCAACACGTACAATTGCAACATTATCTTGCTCAAGCTTACGACGTTCTTGTAATAGTTCGTAGTAAACTTTACCACTACAAAATACAACACGTTCTACTTTCTCCGGGTTAATATCATCAATTTCATCGATCATATTATGGAAAACACCGTGTGAAAGCTCTTCAAGTGATGAAGTAGCAAGAGGGTGACGAAGTAACGACTTAGGTGTCATTACAATCAGTGGACGACGAAGTGGTCGAACTGATTGACGACGAAGCATAGCGTAAACTTGTGCCGGAGTAGACGGAACACACACTTGCATGTTGTGATCAGCACATAGTTGTAAGAAACGCTCTAAACGCGCTGAACTATGCTCTGGTCCTTGACCTTCGTAGCCATGCGGTAACAAAATTGTAAGACCACATAAACGGCCCCATTTTTGCTCACCAGAACTTAAGAATTGGTCAAATACAACCTGTGCACCATTGGCGAAATCACCGAACTGCGCTTCCCAAAGTATTAGTGATGTAGGCTCTGCTGTTGCATAACCATACTCAAAAGCAACAACGGCTTCTTCAGATAAAACCGAATCAAATACTTGAAAAGTACCTTGGTCTTTACTTAGGTGCTCTAAAGGAGTGTACGTAGCACCATCAGTTTGACTATGAACAACAGCATGGCGATGGAAGAATGTACCACGACCAGAATCTTGTCCAGTTAAACGAATGTCAGTGCCTTCTGTCGCAATTGTTGCATAAGCAAGTGTTTCTGCCATACCCCAATCAAGCGCTTTTTCACCACTTGCCATTAACTTACGATCATCGTAAATCTTTTTAACACGAGATTGAGCAACATATTGCTCTGGGTAAGTTGCAATTTTTTCACCCAGTTCTTTTAGTCTTTCAACAGAAACACTCGCGTCGTAATCAACATTCCACTCGTGGCCAACATATTTAGCCCAATCTGAAGAATGCGAAGTCTCTGGCTGTATTTCTGAAACAACACAGTTGCCTTCATCTAATGCATTACGGTAATCATCTGCTAGAGCTTTAACTTCTTGTTCAGAGAAAGAGCCTTCTGCAATCAGTTGATCAGCGTAAATTAAACGTGGAACTGGATGTTTTTTAATTTTTTGGTACATGACAGGCTGAGTTGCATTAGGCTCATCAGCTTCATTGTGACCATGGCGACGGTAACACACTAAATCGATAACTACGTCGCGCTTAAACTGGTTTCTGAAATCAAGTGCAAGCTGTGTAACAAATGCAACAGCTTCAGGATCATCAGAATTAACATGAAATATTGGTGACTGAACCATTTTAGCTATGTCAGTACAATATACAGTTGAGCGTACATCATCTTGTTTAGACGTTGTAAAACCTACTTGGTTATTTACAACAATGCGTATACTACCACCACAGCTAAAGCCATTAGTTTGTGACAAGTTAAATGTTTCTTGTACAACACCTTGACCAGTAACTGCAGAGTCACCATGAATTGTAATTGGTAGAGCTTTAATACCAGAGCTATCACCTAAGCGATCAAGACGAGCGCGAACTGAGCCCATAACTACTGGATTTACAATTTCAAGATGAGATGGGTTAAACGCAAGCGCCATATGTACGTTGCCACCTTTAGTAGCAAAGTCAGATGAGTAACCCATGTGATATTTAACATCGCCAGAACTTAATGTCTCTTTGTGTTTACCGGCAAACTCATCAAATAATTCTGATGGGTTTTTACCTAGTACATTCACAAGAACATTCAAACGACCACGGTGAGCCATACCAATAACAGCTTCTTGTTGGCCGCTTTCACCAGCGCGGTGAATAAGCTCTTTTAGCATTGGAACTAACGCATCGCCACCTTCGAGTGAGAAACGCTTAGCACCTGGGAACTTAGCCCCTAAATATTTTTCAAGACCATCAGCAGCCGTAAGACCTTTTAGGATACGTAGCTTTTCATCTTTTGAGAATTTTGGCCTAGACTGGACAGATTCTAAACGCTGTTGTAACCAACGCTTTTCCTCTGTTGATGTGATGTGCATATACTCAGCGCCAATTGAACCACAATATGTAGTTTTTAGTGCTTGGTATAGTTCACCTAAAGGCATAGTATCGCGCCCTACGGCAAACGACCCTACGTTAAACTCGCGGTCAAAATCACTTGAAGATAGGTCGTGGTACTCTAGCTCTAAATCTCGTACACGCTCTCGTTGCCAAATACCTAATGGATCTAGGTTTGCATTTTGGTGTCCACGAAAACGGAAAGCATTAATAAGTTGTAGAACTTTAACCTGTTTAAGGTCACCGCCACTACCCTCTGCTACCACTACTTCTCTATGCTTGTTTTTTGCAAGCTGTGCAAACTGTGCTCGAACCTCTGAATGTTTTACTTCAACATCCACACCATCAACTTTAGGTAATTGTTCAAACACTTCTCGCCATTCGTCTGGCACAGAAGTCGCATCGTCTAAATACGCTTCATAAAGCTCTTCTACATAAGCAACGTTGCCGCCGTTTAAATGTGAAGATTCTAGCCATGCCTTCATCACACCTTCGTGCATTTATAAGCCCTTTTTTTTAGCGCAGAAATTAATAGTTATTATAACAAGATGGCTAATATAATTTAATATCAGCCATCTTACCTTTACTAAGCTATCAAACCGCTCGGTTTAGTAACATAGATTTGATTTGTCCAATTGCTTTGGTCGGATTAAGACCCTTAGGACAAACGCTAACACAGTTCATGATACTGTGACAACGGAACACACTGAACGCATCGTCTAAATCCGCTAAACGTTCTTCAGTTGCTGTATCTCGGCTATCAGCCAAGAAACGGTAAGCATGAAGAAGGCCTGCTGGACCAATGAACTTGTCTGGATTCCACCAGAACGAAGGACACGATGTTGAACAACATGCACACAAAATACACTCATAAAGCCCATCTAATTTATCACGTTCTTCAATAGTTTGAAGACGTTCGCCTGCTGCAGGCTGATCATTAATTAAATAAGGTTTAACTTTTTCGTACTGAGTGTAGAACTGACTCATGTCAATAACAAGGTCACGAACCACAGGTAAACCTGGTAATGGACGTACTACGATTTTACCTTTGCCATTTTTTTGTAGCGTAGATAAAGGAGTAATACATGCTAAACCATTTTTACCATTCATGTTAACACCATCAGATCCACACACACCTTCACGGCATGAACGACGGAAAGATAATGTAGGATCTTGTTCTTTTAGAAGAATAAGTGCATCCAACACCATCATGTCGTGACCTTCCTCTGTTTGCAAGGTGTATTCTTGCATACGAGGAGCGTTGTCAACATCTGGATTATAACGATAAACTGAAAATTGTACTTGTGCCATCGTCTATCTCCTAGTAAACACGTGCTTTAGGTGGGAAAGCTTCACGCGTTTTAGGCGCATAGTTTACATCACGCTTACTCATTTCATCCGTTACAGGATTGAATACTGAGTGACATAACCAGTTTTCGTCATCACGATCTGGGTAGTCAAAGCGAGAATGTGCACCACGGCTTTCTGTACGGAAGTTTGCAGCTACTGCAGTCGAGTAAGCTGTTTCCATTAAGTTATCTAGTTCAAGACATTCGATACGCTGCGTATTGAAGTCTGATGATTTATCATCAAGACGAGCATGTTGCAGACGTTCGCGAATTTCTTTAAGTTCTTGAAGACCTGCAGCCATTGAGTCACCTTCACGGAATACCGAGAAGTTAAGCTGCATACATTGTTGTAGGTCTTTTTTGATTTGAACTGGATCTTCACCTTGGCCAGCCGTTGAATTTTCCCAACGATTGTAACGTGCAAGAGACGCTTCTAAATCTGATTCTGAAGCAGCTTTAGATATTTCAACGTCATTTAGGTACTTACCTAAGAAGTTACCCGCAGCACGACCAAACACAACTAAATCAAGTAATGAGTTACCACCTAAGCGGTTTGCACCGTGTACAGATACACATGCAATCTCACCTACTGCAAATAAACCTTGAACTACTGTTTCGTTGCCTTGAGCATCGATTTGTAGCGCTTGTCCATTTACATTAGTAGGAACACCACCCATCATATAATGACAAGTTGGAATTACTGGAATTGGCTCTTTTGCAGGGTCAACGTGAGCAAATGTTTTAGCAAGGTCACATACGCCTGGAAGACGTAAATTAAGTGTTTCTTCACCCAAATGGTCAAGTTTTAACTTAAGATGTGGACCCCAAGGACCATCACAACCACGACCTTCACGGATTTCAGTCATCATTGAACGTGCAACAACGTCGCGAGACGCTAAGTCTTTTGCGTTTGGTGCGTAACGTTCCATGAAGCGTTCGCCATCTTTATTTAAAAGATAACCGCCTTCACCACGACAACCTTCAGTTACTAGCGTACCAGCACCTGCGATACCCGTTGGATGGAACTGCCACATTTCCATGTCTTGCATAGAAATACCAGCACGTGTTGCCATACCAACACCGTCACCAGTGTTAATGTGAGCATTAGTGGTTGATGCAAATATACGACCTGCACCACCAGTAGCTAATACAACAGCTTTAGATTTGAAGAAGGTAACTTCACCTGTCTCAATCTCAATTGCAGTACACCCTACTACATCACCATTATCGTTTTTAACTAAATCAAGTGCATACCATTCAGAGAATACATTTGTTTTGTTTTTAACGTTTTGTTGATATAGAAGGTGTAATAAAGCATGACCAGTACGGTCAGCAGCTGCTGCAGTACGTGCGGCTTGTTCACCACCAAAGTTTTTCGATTGACCACCGAAAGGACGTTGGTAAACACGGCCATTTTCAAAACGAGAAAATGGTAAACCCATGTTTTCTAATTCGGTAATAGCTTCTGGGCCAGTTTGACACATGTATTCAATAGCGTCTTGGTCACCGATAAAATCGGAACCTTTAACGGTATCGTACATATGCCATTCCCAGTTATCTTCGTGTGAATTACCAAGCGCAACCGTAATACCGCCTTGAGCAGATACAGTGTGTGAGCGCGTTGGAAATACTTTAGATATTAATGCACACGTTTTGCCAGATTCTGTAATTGCTAAAGCAGCGCGCATACCTGCACCACCTGCACCAATTACTACGGCGTCAAATTCACGAACAGAATATTTCACTTAAACACCCCATAATACGATTAGACCAATAGCTACGTAAGCAACGGCCATTAGGTTTAATACAAAACCTAAAACTGCACGAAGCTTTGCGCACTTAACATAGTCTGTAAGAACTTGCCAAAGGCCAATGCGGGTATGAACCATAATGCAAACAAGGGTAATTAACGTAAACCCTTTCATTGCTAGGTTAGAGAAGAGGCCTGTCCAGGCTTCGAAAGTGACTTCTGGCGTCGCTAAAAAATAGCCGATAATAAAAATCGCGTAAGCGCTGATTATTAATGCCGTGGTACGTAAAGATACGAAATCTTGTACACCATCACGTTTTAGAGTTGCTTGATTTAAAACCATATCCACACCCCTGCCAATACGGCAAACACAACACCAAGAGCCATTGAAACTTTAGCGCTGAGGTTACCTGATTCAAGTTCTTCCCAATGTCCCATATCCATAATCATATGACGGATACCACCAATAAGGTGATAACCTAATACAGAAACAGTGCCCCAAGCTATAAATTTGGCAATGAATCCGTTAAACAGACCCTTGACGAATTCAAAACTTTCAGCTGAAGAGAGAGACTCAGACCAAGCCCAAATGACAAACGTTAAAGCAAAAAATAATGCAACACCGGTGACGCGGTGAAAAATTGAAGCTTTAGCCGTTGCCGGCATAGATATAGTTGTTAGATCTAGATTTACAGGTCTTTGCTTTTTCACAGTTACTTGCCCATCTTTGCTCACAGTGGAGCTCATCTACTTGTTTTTCTAAAAACCCACCAAATATTACTGATGGAACTATCAAAATAAACGTACCAAAACAATTAAAGTTCACAAACCTGTAAATTTTAAGCTGTTAAGAATATGTTTACCCAAATACAATACGGTTTAAAACCACCGTTAGTATATATACCCACAGGGCTTTTTACAATTCTTGTTTATTTAGAGATGTTTGCGAATTAGCCAATAGTATTATATTTAATTAATACCGAATATTTATTATACATATATGCATAATGTTTATAAAAATTGACTTTAACCCCCTCTTTCACGTTAAAATGAGAAGATGTGCTTAAAACAGATTTCAGAACTTTAAAATCTAAAAATCAGAATAGATATCTTAATAGGAGATACATAACGATGGCAGATAAAAAAGCCACAGTCCAAATTGATGGACTAGATCCAATCGAACTTCCAATTTATCAAGGCACTGCTGGCCAAGATGTAATCGACGTACGTACGTTAGGTTCACACGGTCACTTTACTTATGACCCAGGTTTCATGTCGACTGGTTCTTGTGAATCTGCAATCACCTATATTGATGGTGGTAAAGGTGTACTACTTCACCGTGGTTACCCAATTGAGCAATTAGCTGAAGACTCAAACTACATTGAACTTTGTTACTTACTTTTAAATGGTGAGTTACCTTCTAAAGAACAATATGAAGTTTTTAAGAATGAAATCACTACAAGCACTATGCTTGACGAGAAAATTGCTAACTTTTTCCAAGGTTTCCGCTTTGACGCTCACCCAATGGCAATGCTTTGTGGCGTAGTAGGTGCATTATCATCTTTCTATCATGAAGACCTTGATATTACTGATGCTGAACAACGTAAAACAAGCGCAGTTAAGCTTGTTGCTAAGTTACCAACAATCGCGGCAATGGCTTATAAAACAAATATCGGCCAACCGTTTGTATACCCACGTAACGATTTAAGCTACGCAGAAAACTTCTTACACATGATGTTCTCTGTACCTGCTGAAGAATATAAAGTTAATCCAGTAACTGCAAAAGCGATGGATAAAATCTTTATGCTTCATGCAGATCATGAACAAAATGCATCAACTTCAACAGTTCGTCTTGCTGGTTCATCTGGTGCTAACCCGTATGCATGTATTGCAGCTGGTATTGCATCTTTGTGGGGCCCTGCTCACGGCGGCGCTAATGAAGCATGTTTAAACATGTTAGAAGAGATTGGCTCTGTTGACCGTATCGATGAATACGTAGCTAAAGCTAAAGATAAAGCTGACCCGTTCCGCCTTATGGGCTTTGGACACCGTGTTTACAAAAACTTTGACCCACGCGCTACAGTAATGCGTCAAACGTGTCACGAAGTTTTAGCTGAGCTGAATATCCAAGATCCACTTCTTGATATTGCTATGAAGCTTGAGCAAATTGCGCTTGAAGACCCATACTTTGTAGAGAAAAAACTATACCCTAATGTAGATTTCTACTCTGGTATTATCTTAAAAGCGATTGGTATTCCAACAAGCATGTTCACTGTAATCTTTGCAATGGCACGTACTGTTGGTTGGATCACTCACTGGGATGAGATGCTATCTCAACCTGGTCATAAGATCAGCCGTCCTCGTCAACTTTATACTGGTTACACTCAACGTGACTACGTATCAACTGACAAGCGTTAATTAACGTTGGTTAGTTTAAAAAGGCCGCATTTTGCGGCCTTTTTTATTAACAACACTTGAGAATTATCATAAACCGATTACAATTCCTGCCTTAAAAACACTATGTAGATGAGCCATGCTTGCTTTAAAGTTTGATATAAATAAAATTAGAAACGACTTCCCAACATTAAATCAAACAATAAACGGCTGCCCGCTTGTTTATTTAGACTCAGCAGCAACCTCACAAAAGCCTCAATCAGTTATAGATACAATTACTGAATTCTATACGTTTCAAAACGCTAATGTACACCGTGGACGCCATACACTTAGCGAGCAAGCAACTTATTCATATGAACAAGTACGGGATAAAACTGCACAGTATTTCAATGTATTTAGTAAAGAGATTGTATGGACTAAAGGTGCTACAGAAGCCATTAACTTGGTCGCTAACGGATTAAAAAAGCGCTTAAATGAAAGTCATACCATAATGATATCTCCGCTTGAGCATCATGCAAACATAGTGCCTTGGCAAATAGTGAGTCAACAAACGGGTGCTAAATTAATAGCGCTTCCACTAAATAAAAATGGCACGCTGAACACCAAAGAATGCTGTGAATTTATAAAAGAAACAAAACCAGCCCTATTAGCTATTACACAAGCATCTAACACACTGGGTAATATCACCGATTTAAAACCACTAATTAGAGCTGCAAAAGACGTCAATTCTCTTGTTTTAGTCGATGGTGCACAAGGTGCACTGCATTTAAAACCCGATTTACGTGAATTAAACTGTGACTTTTATGTCTGCTCAAGCCATAAAATGCTCGGCCCAACAGGATTAGGTGTACTTTATGGTCGATATGAGCAATTAAATACCCTTGATATTTACCAATCAGGTGGGGAAATGATCGATAAAGTGTACTTAACTCACAGTACTTATCGTCCTGCGCCTGCAAAATTTGAAACTGGAACACCAAATATCTCTGGAGTTTTAGGCTTTGGTGCCGCATTAGACTATTTAAATGAATTAGATCACGCAAAAATTCAGCAATATGAGCAAAAATTGTTTAGTTATGCCGCTCAAAAATTGGTAAAGGTTGATGGTATTACAATATATAGCAACCTATCTGACAATATTGGTACACTCTGCTTCAACTTAAATGATGAACATCCTTATGATTTGGCAACTTTACTTGACGGGTACGGGGTTGCAGTAAGGAGTGGACACCATTGTACACAGCCATTAATGACACATTTAGGGCTTAATGGAACGCTAAGAGCGAGCTTTTGTTTTTATAATACCTATGAAGATGTAGATATATTCATTGATTCACTTAAAAAATGTATCGCTTTACTGGACTAAACGTCACTTTAATAGAATTAATTAGGATAACTCATGACAAATACGTTTAACAAAGTCACAGAATCTATAAAAAATGCGCCCGCTTGGCAGCAAAAATATCGTGAGATAATGCTTTTAGGAAAAACTTTACCTGTTTTAGCTGATGTTTTGAAGACTGATGATGCACTTGTACCGGGCTGTGAAAGCAAAGTATGGATGTTTGTTGAATTTGATTTAACAGAAAATACACTTGTTGTAATTGGTGACTCAGATACACGTATAGTAAAAGGATTATTAGCCATTATTTTAGCGCTTTACAATGGCCTCACACCAGAGCAAGTAGTGAATAAAAATGCGTATGAAGAATTTGAAAAGCTCGGCCTTATAAGCCACTTAAGCGCATCACGTGGTAATGGTATTAAAGCCATGGTTGATAAAATACAAACCATGGCACAACAAAAGCTTAGTTAGCAAAAACTAAGCTTGCGAGCGTTGTTTTTTATCTAGATATTTACGCACCGCTTTTGCCGCAACAAAAAAGCCGAAGCTTCCTGTGATCATAGTCACAGATCCAAAACCATTATTACAATCCATATTCATCGAGCCATCAGCACTTTGCTTAGCATGACATACGCTGCCATCGCTTCCTGGGTAAACCAATTGCTCTGTTGAGTAAACACAATCAATATTAAACTTACGTTTAGGATTATTACTAAAATTATACTGCTTACGCAAAATATAACGTACTTTTGCAAGTAATGGGTCTTGCGTAGTTTTAGCTACATCACCAAAAGTTATTTGGCTAGGATCTGTTTGCCCGCCAGCACCACCAGTTGTAATTATAGGTAGTTTATTACGTTTACAGTGAGCAATTAATGCTGCTTTTTCTTTAACTGCATCAATACAATCAATCACATAATCAAAACCTTGAATATGCTCTTGAATATTATCAAGCGTAATAAAGTCATCTATTACATTAATTTGGCACTCTGGATTAATAAGCTCGCAGCGCGCTTTCATTGCATCTACTTTAGCTTGACCAATAGTGCCCGTTAACGCATGAATTTGTCTATTGACGTTAGTCGCGCAAATATCATCCAAATCAATCAATGTTATTTTACCAACACCAGTACGTGCAAGTGCTTCTGCTGTCCAGCTCCCTACACCACCAATCCCTACTACACAAAAATGTGCTTCTTGAAGCCAATCAAACTGTTGATGACCATATAAACGTTTAATACCACCAAAACGTATATCTGTAACTTTTTCGCTCATTTACCAATCCAGTTGCCATGGCGACTGCCATGCTTGAAAATCTTGATGTTTAATTAACGCCAAATACTCATCACCATTACCGGGTAATAAAGTTAGCTGTATTTGTTCACCTTGCCATAAAAAGCTCAACGCATATGCATGTAAATAGGTACGATTTGATGGCGTGCCTGAATACATTGCATCGCCTAAAATAGGTGAGCCAACACTTTTTAGTGCCACTCTTAATTGATGCGTCTTTCCTGAGTAAGGTTTTAAAATATACCCTCTAAACCCAGGTTTATAGCTTAGCGAATAAAATCGGGTAATTGCAGGATTCAGCTTACTCGTTAGTAACTTAAACGAGCCACGGCGAGATTTAGCCATATCGCCTTTGATCCACCCCTGCTTCTTTTTCGGTTTAGCGTCACTAACCGCTAAATAAAATTTAGCAATCGCATGCTCAGTAAACATAACAGTAAAGCTGGCCGCAGCGGCTTTGTTTCGCGCTAAAATAATCAGCCCTGATGTCACTTTATCTAAACGATGAACGGCATAAAGCTTTTGCGATAATTGTTGTTCGGCTAACACAACAAAGCCGGGGCCATCTTCTGAATGAAAATTAAGACCCGCTGGCTTTTCTAAAATATAAAAATCGTTATGTGTAAAAATGATTTTTAATATTTTACTTACTTGCTCACTCACACGTTTTTACTTTTAATATGCGCTATCACTTTAGCTAAGTCATCGGGCGTATCAACTCCAGCATGGGGTGCTATTTGAGCTTGCTCTATTTTGATTTTATAACCATGATACAACACACGTAACTGCTCAAGCGATTCAAGTAGCTCAAGTGGCGATACGCTCAATTCTATATATTGTTTAATAAAACCCGCTCTGTACGCATAAATACCTACGTGGCGCTGAAATGGCGCTAAATTAAGAGCACTGCTGTCATTCATCATTGTGCTTCTATCAAACGGAATACTTGCACGAGAAAAATACAGCGCATTTTTATTTATATCGCTAACCACTTTAACGGCATTAGGATTAAATACTTCATCACGCTCTTCAATAGCAACACTTAACGTTGCCATTGGTGCTGTTGAAACACTTAATAGTGCAGCAACTTGGGATACATTTTCTGGCGCAAGTAAGGGCTCATCGCCTTGTACATTAACCACAATTGTATCGCTGTCGAGATCAAGTAAATCAACTACTTCGGCTAAACGCTCAGTACCCGATTGGTGATCTTCGCGAGTCATTACAACATCACTAGTAAATAAACTTACTGCATCAAACACTTTTTGATGATCGGTTGCTATAACCACTTTACTTGCACCTGATAAACATGCTTTTTCGTAAACATGTTGAACCATTGGCTTACCGCAAATATCAGCAAGCGGCTTACCCGGTAGTCGGGTTGATGCAAAACGTGCAGGAATTACAACTACGAATTCCACTTTTCAACCTCTTCTAAAGATAACTCACGTGCTTCGTTTTCAAGCAATACTGGAATATCATCTTGAACGGGGTAAGCAAGCTTAGCTGCAGTACTAATTAGTTCGTTGTTTTCTCTATCAAAGCGTAGTTTACCCTTACAAACTGGGCAGGCAATTATCTCGAGTAATTTTGTATCAAAGGCCATTGAGTATTCCTTTTTCTTTTAATAATGAATTTAATGTGTTTATTACGCTATCGGAAGGCTCTGCATCTATAGGTAAATAATACCAATTAGGTTTTGCAAAGGACTTACATTTAACCGCGTCTTTTTCGGTCATTATAATGCAATCATCACCAAACTGAATAAAATCATCTGCTGTATAAGCATAATGATCTCTAAAGTGATGAGTCGACAATAGCTTAATATTTTGTGCTTCTAATGAGTTTTCAAACCGTTTAGGGTTCCCAATTGCACTTATTGCATGTGCGTGAGTTACCGTATGTTTTGCATCATCACCTGAATTAACTAAGCGAAGGTTACTTACTTGCAGCACGTAGCTATTATTAGCCTGACCGCCATTTTCAATTACTATATCAACACTTTGTAAGCGTTTAGTTGTTTCGCGTAGTGGCCCTGCGGGCATAACAAAACCATTACCAAAGCGGCGTTCACTATCAACAATACAACACTCAATGCTACGAGGCATTTTATAATGCTGCATCCCATCATCAGAAATAATGACATCTAGCGTATGATTTTTTTCTAATAAATCGATATTGTGTTGTCTATTAGGGCCAACTGCTATTGGGCATTTTAAACGATGGTATAAAAGCACAGGCTCATCTCCAGCCTGCTGAGCATCTACAACTGAAGTGACTAACAGCGGGTAATTATCTGATTGCCCACCATAACCTCTACTAATAATACCCACTGATAAACCTTGCTGTGTTAAATGACTATACAACCACAAAACAAAAGGTGTTTTACCATTGCCGCCTACGCTTATATTGCCGACTACAATAACAGGCGTTTTGCACTCAAAAGGTTTAAGTATTTTAGCGCTGTACAAGAGTTTTCGAAATGCCGATACAACCCAAAACAAAGCACTTAATGGTAATAACAATAAAGTAATTAGACCAAATGGTTTATACCAGCTTTGCTCTATTTTGCTCACGCCTGATCACCAAACTGCATTTTGCAAAGTGCTGAATAAGTACCGTCATTTGCTAATAAGCTACTATGATCGCCACTTTCTATCACACGACCGTTATCAATAACATAAATTCGGTCACTGTTTTCAATAGTAGATAAGCGATGTGCTATAACAATAGAGGTTTTATCTTTCATTAGCGTTTCTAACGCTTGCTGAATAAGCTTTTCAGATTCGGTATCAAGTGCTGACGTTGCCTCATCTAAAATCAAAATAGGTGCATCTTTTAATATTGCACGCGCTATCGCTATTCGCTGGCGTTGACCACCTGAGAGCATTACCCCATTTTCGCCTACCATGGTGTTTAATTGCTCTGGCAGGTCTTTAACAAATTCCCACACGTGCGCTTGTTTGGCAACTTGTTCTAACTCTTCAACAGACACATCGTGCTTTATGCCATAACAAATATTGTTAGCAATCGTATCGTTAAATAACACGACCTGCTGAGACACTAAAGCAAATTGGCGACGCAGATCAGTTAATTTATAATCCTGCAGGGCTATACCATCAAGTAATATTTCACTCGGTAACTCTAAGTCATAGTAGCGTGGTAACAAGTTAGAAATTGTGGACTTACCTGAGCCTGAGCGCCCAACTAAAGCAATACTTTCACCCGCCTCAATCTTTAGCGACAAATCGTTTAATACGGCTTCATCTTTCGTTGGGTACTTAAAGGTTACGTTCTTAACTTCAATTAAACCTTTAACTTTATCAACCGAAACAGTGCCTGTATCTTTTTCCATTTCTTCGTCTAAAACTAAAAATATACTTTGCGCTGCAGAGATACCACGTTGCATATCACTATTCACATTGGCAAGTTGTTTTAGCGGACGCAATAACATCATCATTGAGGCAATTAATGCCATGAAGTCACCAGATGTAATCGTATCAATCATTGATGGCAACGACACCGCCCACAAAATAACTGCCATGGCACTTGCCGCTAAAATTTGAATTATAGACACACTAAGCGCTTTAGTTGCGTCCATTTTGATACGTTGCTGACGATTATGATTATTAATTTTCGAGAAGTGATTAATCTCTTGATCTTGACCACCAAAACCATGAATAACTTTATGTCCGCTCAGCATTTGTTCTGAGCTACGGGTAACTTGCCCCATGGCAGATTGAATGTTTTTAGAAATGTGGCGAAAACGTTTAGAGACGACGGCGACAATAATAGCAACAAGTGGGATGATCACTAAAAATATCAGTGATAGTTGCCAACTGGTATAGAACATTACCGCAAGTAAAAATACAACAAATGCCCCTTCACGTACAACTATTAGCAAGGCTTTAGTAATCGCTTGTTGAACTTGTTCTGTATCAAATGTGATTTTTGAAATTAAATCTCCCGTTGAGTTTTTGTCATGAAAAGAAACGGGTAAGTGCAATATGTGCTCAAATAACTCTTGGCGTAAAGAGCGTACAACTTGGGAGCCTACATAACTTAAGCAGTAAGAAGACATAAAGTTAAAAACACCACGCCCTAGAACTAACGCGATAACGACAAAAGGAGCGTACTTTAAAACTTCTGTATTACGCTGGTTCAAACCTTGATCAATAAACGGCTTCATTAATTGAATAAATAAAGCATCCATTGCTGAATAGCCTATCATCCCAATAATTGCGACAAATGCGACGCTTTTGTAGGTGCCAACATATGAGACAAGACGTTTATAAATTTGTGTAGTACTTTGATCCATAACACTCTCTAAATACAGAAACAATCTGTATTGTATCCTCCGATGAGATAAAACTAAACGTCAATCTTTGATAAACCAGTAACTTTCCTGCCCTCTTGCTGTTTCTATAGCCAAATTCTTTGCATAAAATTTAATACTAATTTGCCCTTCAACGCCTGTCGTAAATTGCTGGGCATTTATTTGGTTATACCGTTCAACGACAATGGCCTTGGGGAATTCCCATTGCCCTTTATAGGCACTTGAATGAATGACTACTTGGGGAGCAACGTTATTTATAAAATTAACACTTGAGGATGTATCGCTGCCATGATGCGGGCTTAACATTACTGTACTTTTTAATGATGTATTATCCGCTAATAACGATGCTTCACGCGCTTTTGATATATCACCAGTAAGTAAAACGCTATGAGTATTATCTGATACCCTAACAATGCATGAATCATCATTTTCATTTCCAAACCCTTTTGTACTAAAGCTTTGTACTTTTAATCCAGCAAAATCAATGTTTATGACTTCACATACATTATGTGTATTTTTAGGATGAAATTGTTGTAATGTTTCACCAAAGCCAGCATCTATGAAATGTTGTAATCCTCCAGCATGATCATTATCTTCATGACTTAGAATCGCCGTTTTCACTGTTAAATTATTTGCTTTAATATAAGGCAATAAAATACTTCGCGTACGGCTAAAGCGATTGAAATAACTGGGGCCAAAATCATAAATAAGCACTTGTTTATCTTTTTCAATTAATGCCATCAGTCCATGCCCTACATCAAATACATGTAGTTGCCACTTAGACTTTTCTGTTAGCCAATAATTTAATAAAAGCGTTATTGCTGGAATAAAAGCGAGCCATTTATAAGGAAGAAAATAAACCATCAACATAATAATATAAGTAAAAACGACAAATATTGAGTCAATTCTGCCAGTCGTTATCCACCTTAACGATTCTGGTATTTCATTAAGCAATTTAAATAGCGCATATAAGCCAGTATCAAACAGGTTTATTAAAATACTTATATCTAAGAAAATACTCAGTAATGTAAAAACAATTAAAAAAGGTAAGATAATGATTGAAAGCAGCGGTATAGCAATTAAGTTTATTATCAAACCCGCAATACTTACCCCATTAAAAAAATAGAGTGAAAGTGGCAATAAACCAATAAATAACGCTATTTGAATAACAAACAGTGAAATAACTTTATTTTTTATGCGAGTGTTTAATATTGGTAATTTATTAATAACTGTAAAAATGATAGCAACAGCTAAAAATGAAAAGTAGAGACCTGGATTGAGTAAATTAAATGGGTTAACAATAAGAACAATAACCAAGGCAAATAAAATGCTCCGCCAACGCAGCGGCTGCTTAGCAAGAAAATACAATAATAAATAACAACCCAGCATGATAAGCGCTCGCGTTGCAGATACTAAAAAGTCACTTAAGTATACATAAACCAAGGCTACTAAAAATCCGCATGAACTGTAATAAAGAGTCAGGTTGGATGATTGCCCAATCGAAGAATTAATCTTTGCAAAAATGAATCGAGTAAATAGATAACCGAAGCTAAAAATCAAACCAATATGTAACCCCGATATAGCAAGTAAATGACTTAGCCCAAGAGATTGCATTAATTGTTTATCAGCGTAGCTCATCAAAGATTTTTCACCGCTAAGCAATGCATAATAGAGCCACTGTAGTTTTGTATCCGTATAAGTGTTTTTAAGGAAGTGTTGATAATCTAAAATTATGCTTTGTTTGTCGCTATTTATAATATTAAGATTTTTATTAAGTACTTTACCTTTAAATAATATTCTACTTATAAAAGCATAACGTTCATTATCAAATACATTAAAATTTTTATTACTACGAAAATGTTTTAAATGAATTAAAGCAGAAAATTCATCACCTACTATTAAAGACTGTGCAGAATTAACACTGAGCATTGCTTTGGGTGCTCTAAAATCCGAGAAATTACTCCCTTCTAATGCCACTATTTTAACTTTAATATATTGAGGTTTTTTGTCAGAAATAACCTCTTCAACAATTAATGTAGAATCAAGTGCATACTTTTCATCCGGTTTTGGTATTTCAAAACTATAAAATAGGTAAAAATGCAGTCCGACAAAGCAAATTGCGCAAATAAAGCCTAACAATACGTTTGAAAACGGCTTAAAATAAGCGCTCATTATTACAATGAAAATTGTGAATACTGTAAATTCGAGAGTTTGATAATAAAATACGGTTGCTATACAGCCAATTACAAACCCAAGACTTATCCACACTGATGTAAATGGTTGCTTTAAATGGCTAAAAAAACGATCCAAAGATTTTTACCTGATCCAAATAAAATTAGACATCATAAATCACTAAGAATATTTGGACGCCTTTTACAAGATGCAAATCTTTGGCATTTAAATAGACGTTCTGCTCGAGGTGCATTTGCAGTCGGGTTATTTTTTGCTTTCATCCCTGTTCCTTTTCAAATGGTTTTAGCAGCAGCCGGCGCTATATTATTTAGAGTTAATTTACCTATCTCAGTAGCACTAGTATGGCTTACAAACCCTCTAACTATGCCACCTATTTTTTATGGCTCATACTTAGTGGGTACATTAATACTTAATCAGCCTGAGCAACACTTTGTATTTGAAGCTAGTTGGTCTTGGTTTCTAGAGAGCATAGAAACTATTGGTCCTGCATTTTTACTAGGTTCGTTAGTATGTGCTTCTATTGCATCAATTATCGGCTATTTTGGTATTGATATTATTTGGCGTCGTTCTGTTAAAAAGGCATGGTTATCGCGAAATAATTAGTAGCGTTAAAGCTAAATAATAATTATAAGATTCATGGCAATCCTAATCTTATAAAATATTATAGACGAAAAAAAACCAACTTTATTAAGTTGGTTTTTTTTATAATCAATATTAGTAAACTTTAAAAGCGAAATATACGTCTTAAGCCAACTAATGGTAATAGCAATAATGTATACCAAGGAAAGCTAGCAGAGTTACGCTCATACACTTCTGCTTCTACTGGAGCACAGTTTTCTACTTCACCATTTGCAATTGGCGTTAACTTAACTGCAACTGCAATACTTTCGTATTCAATTTCACCATTGATATCAGTTACAACACCGCCTAAAGAATCAAGTTTTTCAACTGTCTTAGTCGCAGTACCAAATATTTCATTATTTTCATTGATAGCTGTTGCTTCAACCATTGAGTAAGCGTAGTCAGTTTCGCCATCAGTGTCATAACAAGGCAGTAAATCATTCAAATTAGTGATTTTATCTTCACCAATTTTGTAAATAAAGGCTTCTTTGAGTCGTGAACTATCAGATACACCCACTTCCCCTTCGCCTACAATATATCCTTGATTATTTATATCGTTGCCATAAGAACTTGAACTTGAAAAATAATCAGTTGGAAAAACTGTATTACCTGTTTCGATGTCATGATAGAAGAATTTATTACGAAGAGTGCCTTCAATACGCTTTGTCGCATAACCTGTAATTACATCATTATCATTAATAGCGATTGATTTACCAGCCTGCCAATCGTCTTCTTGATTAATAAAGTCAGTGACTGCACCGTCTTTAAAATAGACTGGCATTGTAAGAATCGTATCATCATTTTTGTAATAACGCGTATTTGATGAACCTACAATTGTACCGTTGTTGTTCACTGCTAAAGCAGTACTCGTAAATGCGTCATCTTCCGTTTCACCTTCATCAGGTGTAAGTGCCATACCAAGCT
Source organism: Pseudoalteromonas sp. SWXJZ10B (assembly GCF_015864475.1). NCBI lineage: Bacteria > Pseudomonadati > Pseudomonadota > Gammaproteobacteria > Alteromonadales > Pseudoalteromonadaceae > Pseudoalteromonas > Pseudoalteromonas sp. SWXJZ10B. The sequence goes on along the minus strand of NZ_JADYXD010000006.1, from coordinate 65,284 downwards.
CTTCAACAGAAATAATATTTAACGATTCATCAAGTTCCCATTTAACAGCACGCTTATTAAATAAGCCTCGTGAAATATTAGAATTTAATAAGTTGATACACACTGACGTTGGTTCGTCTTCATTATCACAGTTATCATCAATATTATCTTGTCTGTCATCAGGAATACTTGTAGAGATATTACCTACAACAGTGTAACCACTATTTGTTTTGACTATATCGTTAGCGCGGCTTGTGCCGCCGTATTCATTAAACTCAGGCTCTAACTCAACACTTATACTGCCATCAGCACTTATTACAATCCCACGTTCTATAAACTCATGTGTGAACCACGTTTCTGCATCATCTTCACCATCAGGTGTAAAAGACACTTTATCGTAAGGAGCACCGCCCCAACCAACAGTAACGCCGTCTTCACTTACAGCATTAAAAAGGTTAATAGTTGAACGCGTTAAGCCATCATAATCAACAGATGCAACATCAAATAACGGTTGCTCTGTTACTTGTGTGTCATTGTACTTTATGCCAACTAATGAGCTTAATTTTTGATATTCAAAATTTGTAGAAATTGAAGATAAAAAACTAACCATGAAAGTATGTGCATCAGAATTAGTAAGTACTGCATCATTATTTTCAATGTCATCAAGTGTAAAGGTAATCTCTTTATCACTTAAATCAAATGCAGCCTCTGTATTATCGTAGCTATTTTCAATAATATTTTCAGTAAAATCTATATAGCTGATATCAATAGGTAAATTGTATAAACCATTTGCGAAACCAATAATATGCCCGCTTTCGCTTACATCTGTTACATAAGAATATTTAGCGTCTTCAAGAGTCCCTAATTCACTTAACTGGTACGTAGCACTTGTTGCTGAAGTGCTTAATGTCGCTAAAATACTGGCAGCGAGTAATTTATATTTCATTTTAGTCCTTACTACTGATTCTGTAATTCTTCAAGTTCTTCCCAGCGCTCAAGCGCAGCTTCAAGGTCAGACTCAAGTTGTGCCAAATGGTTCAATGCTTTAGTTGTTACATCACTCTCTTGTTTAAAAAAGTCTGAGTCACTAACTACAGCTTGTTGAGCTTCAATTTCAGCTTCTAGTTTTTCCATTTTATTCGGTAGTTGCTCTAATTCAAGTTTTAATTTGTAAGAGAGTTTATTTGTTTTAGCTGCAGGTTTAGCAACTGGAGCGACTACTTTTTCAACTTTTTTTACTGGTTGCTGCTGCGTTTTTTTTTCTTGTTCAGCTAAATAGTTAACGTAAGCCTCATAGTCGCTATAGCCACCTACAATATCTGTAACTTTACCGTTACCTTCAAACGCCCATACACTTGAACATGTATTATCAATAAATTCACGGTCATGGCTTACAATCAGCACTGTACCTTGGTATTGATTAATGATGTCCTCTAGTAACTCTAACGTTTCAATGTCTAAGTCATTCGTTGGCTCATCGAGAACAAGGATATTAGACGGTTTTAAAAACAGTTTAGCTAATAGTAGTCTATTTTTTTCACCACCAGAGAGTGCTTTAACAGGGGTTCGAGCGCGTGCTGGAGGGAATAAAAAGTCTTGCAGGTAACCTAAAACATGACGTGAGCGTCCGCCCATCATCACTTCTTGTTTACCTTCGGCAACGTTATCTTGAACTGTTGCTTCTTCATCAAGCTTTTCACGATATTGGTCAAAGTAAGCAAATTCTAAATTAACACCTTGCTTAGTTATGCCGCTATCTGGTTCTAAATCACCAAACATTAGCTTTAATAGTGTTGTTTTACCAATACCATTTGGGCCTACTAGACCGATTCTGTCACCGCGCATTACCAGTGTAGAAAAATCATCAGCAATAACTTTGTCTTTAAATGCATGACAAAGATGTTGAGCTTCAAATACTAACTTACCAGAGCGATCTGCTGTTTCAATATTGAAATCAGTTTTACCAACTTGGTCAACACGTTGCTTACGCTCTGTACGAAGCTGTTTTAACTCTCTAACACGTCCTTCGTTACGCGTTCTACGCGCTTTAACACCTTGGCGGATCCATGTTTCTTCTTCGGCTAAACGCTTATCGAACAATGCATTTTGGCTTTCTTCAACTTTTAAATCATGGGCTTTTTGCTCTAAGTACGTAGCGTAATCACCAGGGTACGAAATAAGCTTACCACGGTCTAAATCTAAAATACGCGTAGCAACAGCGCGAATAAACGCACGGTCATGCGATATAAATACGATTCCGCCTTTAAACTCTTTTAAAAATTGCTCAAGCCACATGACGCTTGCCATGTCTAAATGGTTTGTTGGCTCATCAAGTAATAATAAATCAGGCTCACTGACAAGTGCACGTGCAAGTGCTACTTTACGTAACCAACCACCAGAAAGAGACTCAAGTTTAGCTTCTGGCGTTAATTCTAATTGTGTTAGCACTAATTGAATTCGGCTATCAAAGCGCCAGCCATCAGCCGCTTCTAGTTGATTTGATAAACGTTCAAGCTTGTTTAATAACTTATCAGTACACACTGTTTGCAACTCATTACTTACATGATGAAAATCAATTAGTAAGTTTGCAATCTCAGGCATACCTTGCGCAACATAATCAAATACTGTGCCATTTGCGCCTTTTGGTGGATCTTGTTCTAAACGAGAAATTCTAATCCCGCCTAGCTGATTTATTTCACCATCATCTAATACAACTTCGCCATCAAGCACTTTTAATAGAGTTGACTTACCCGCGCCATTTCGACCAACAACACACACTCTTTCGCCACTTTCTATAACGGCATCTGCTTTGTTAAGCAAAGCATGCGTACCAAAAGCAAGTTGTGCTTTTAAAATTCTAATTAAATCCATAGTTCTTATTTGCTCTTATTCTGCTTGTGCTAAAAATTCGCGCACAGTGTGTAAAGTAAAAGGCCAAAATAATTGCTCGCCTTTTTCACTTTTTAATACAGGAATAGTAATTTGATACTCAGCTATAAGCTGCTCATCAGTCATAATATCGATTAGTAATAACTCACTCGTATTACTAAGTACCTCAGTGATAAGTTGCTCAGCTTGCTCGCACAAGTGGCAACCATCAGTGTGATATAAAACCCATTTAGCCATGTGTGATTAACCAGCTATTATGGATTTTTTTATTACGTTTAAAGTCTGGTGATAACGTTTTATCTGAAATATTAATGGCTTTTAAACCTAGACCAATCAGGCCAACTTCATCTATTACAAAGCCACGTTTGTTATTAGAGAAAATCAAAGTACCCGATGGGCTCAAAATCTTTTTAACCCACGTTAATAATTTAATGTGATCGCTCTGCACATCAAACGCGTCTTTCATACGTTTTGAGTTTGAAAACGTTGGAGGATCTAAAAATATCAGATCATATTGCGCCGTTGCGTGCTCTAACCATTTTAAACAATCTGCTTGTTCAAAGCGGTATCGTGTATTACTAATACCATTTAAATCAAAGTTATCTTGGCCCCATTTTAAGTAGGTCTTTGATAAATCGACTGTAGTAATGGCTTTAGCACCACCAAGAGCAGCATGTACAGAAGCTGTACCTGTGTATGCAAAAAGGTTTAAGAAACGTTTATCTTTAGCATTTTCTTGAATATAACGGCGCATTAAACGGTGGTCTAAAAACAAGCCTGTGTCTAAGTAGTCAAATAAATTAACTTTGAACTTAGCACCAAACTCTTCAACAACCATAGTACGGTTTTGTTTAGACATAGCGGTGTATTGATCTTCGCCCTTCTGCTTTTTACGTACTTTTACAGCAATGTTTTCAGGTGAAATCTCAAGCTGTTGAGCCGTTAAACTTATTACATCTTGCAGGCGTTTTTCTGATGTTTTTTCATCAATTTCTTTAGGCGCTGCATATTCAAAAATTACAGCAGAGTCACCATAAATATCTACAGCAACATTGTATTCAGGGATATCCGCTTCATAGACGCGATAAGCATCTATTTGATTTTGTTTAAGCCAGTTTTTTAAGCCTTGCTTATTTTTTTTCAATCTATTTGCAAATGACGTTGAGCCTTCAAAATTGAGTGCTTTTTTGTCATCTGTAGTCAAACTTACTTGCTTATCATCTAATTGATATAAGTTAAGTTCTACATCAAGCGGGCCATTTTTAAATTTATAACGCTTAAGGCGCACAAGTTTTAAAAGTTTAAATAAGCTCTCGTCCATACCCAATAAGGCAAGTTTCCAGTGATTGAAGTGCTTTTTAAAGCCAACGCCTAAATTACGGTGTAAATCAACAAGCTCAGCCATAGAGCCAATACGCTCACCATAAGGTAAGTTTGAAATTACAACACCCGGTAATTTTGCAACAGCTGTAAGTTTAGTTGCATCACTTTGCTTAAACTTAATCACGTCGTCAAGCTCGGCTCGTTTAGCATTATCAATTGCTTTACTTAATACTTGCTCATCGTAATCGTGGCCAATTAACCACAATTTAGGATCAGTAATATTAGCGAGTAACTCTTCTTTAAGCTCTTTAAACTTAGCGGCTCTAAAACTGGGTAAACGCTCAAAAGCAAAACCTTCACGGAATAATCCTGGCGCTTCGTTTCGCGCCATACCGGCAGCTTCTATCAAAATAGTACCCGCACCACAACATGGATCGAATAAAGGCTGTTTTACATTTTCAAGCCAGCCACTTCGCTTAATTAATGCAGCAGCTAAGTGCTCTTTAATTGGCGCTTTACCTTGGCCTTGGCGGTAACCACGTTCTGACAAACGAGGACCTGAATAGTCAATATACATCGATACGCCGTAACGATTTAATCGTGCAACTACGCGCACGTTAGCATCTTGCTTATCAACGTTAGGACGTTGCTCGTATAAATCATTAAAATAGTCAACAATCGCATCTTTGATTACAAGACCCGAAAATTGCGTGTTTTTTAATGAGTCATTGGTACCGTTGAAGTCGACAGCGAATGTTTGCGTAGGTCCAAACCATTCTTGCCAAGGTTGCGAGCGCGCAAAATTATACAGGCTATTTTTGTCATCTACGCCTTCTTTTTCTTCAATAAGCATAAGCACACGCGTTGCAAAACGAGTTGATAAACAAACCTTTTGCGCAAGTAATGAGTCAGCCTCAAAACGAACAGAACCAACAGTTTGCTTAGATACGGTTGCGCCAAGTTCTGTTAGTTCATCAACCAATAAATTTTCGATTCCGATAGAAGTAAGTGCGATAAATTGCAAAGTAATAACCCTTAATAGCTAATTGCGCAGGATTATAACATAGGTTGGGCGACAAACACGCCATAAAGACACGCTTAAGGCTTAAATTTGATAAGGGTCTGTTGAACTTTCAAGGTTAAATTTGCAGCAGTCTGTTTGGTATTTAGGCAAGGCAGAGCCTATGCAGTGTGGTTATTCCCCATAAATGGGCGAGAACGTAGCATTAATGCCAAACAGGCGCTGCCCAAAGGGTTCTTCCTAGGGGCTATTTACTCTTTGTTGCTCGGTTTTTACTTAGCCCACTAGGTTACAAATCTCGCGCTGCGATTAAATAGCCCCTAGTTTGAACAAATTTTAATCCGCAAAGATCAACAGACCCTACGCGGTTTGACTTTGATATTGCTGATTTAGGATGGGGTGTACTCGATTATTCAAAATACGGATTACTTCAAATTGCGCTAAAGATAAGTTTTCGTCTAATTTAAAGGTTTCACTTAAATTCAAACAAATAGATGCATCAGGACAATGCTCTACAATTAAAAAATCACCTGACTGCGCTTTAGATGTTAATTTTACTATTGCCTCTACGCTTGGCTCTGTCCCGGTATATTCTTCAAAAAACCAACTTTTTGCTAAAACGGGTTTTAAGTGATACTTAACAGCAGTAGCATTTAATGATATTTGACAAATTTGAGCCGCAGACCACAATTCAAATCCATCCAGATAATTATAAACTTGTTCGTAAAATGCAGCATCTTCGAGACTAAAACGTGGATTTTTAAAAACAGAATCGGTGAGCTGTCTTAATTTATAAGGCGTGCATAATTGCATGTCGTCATTTAAATCAAGTAACAAACGATTTTTATCAGGACAAGTAATCCACTGCCATTGCTTTGATGCTTGTAACATTTACTCCTCCTTGGGTATGTTGAATAATTATTGCTCAGAGTATAACCGCTTTTGACCATTTTTAAAATGTTTGCTTAGAACATTTAGCTAACGATCAAAAGCTTAGATAACTGATCCTTATAAGCCGTTAACGATCGACTTTACCAATTGTGGACCTTTGTAGATGAACCCAGTATAAACCTGAACTAAATTTGCGCCTGCATCTAACTTTTCTTTTGCAGATGTAGCATCATCAATACCGCCGACTCCGATGATTGGTAGCTTACCTTGTGTTAAGCGTTTTAGCTCACTTACTACCTCTGTAGAGCGCATTCTAACAGGGTGACCTGATAAACCGCCCGCCTCTTGTGCATATTGCTGCCCCATGACTGCGGCTCGCTCAAGCGTTGTGTTTGTGGCAATTACACCATCAATTTTATTATTTAAAAGTGACTCACTTACTTGCTCTATTTGTATTTGATCGAGATCCGGTGCAATTTTTACAAGCATAGGAACTTGCTTATTATGCTTTGCAATTAAATCTAACTGTTCATTTTTAAGACTTTGCAATAAATCATCAAGTGCAGCACCATATTGTAAATCACGAAGCCCTGGGGTATTTGGTGATGAAATATTTACCGTAATATATGAGGCATGCTCAAATACTTTACGCATACAATGAATGTAGTCATCTTTACCTTGCTCGTTAGGTGTATCTTTATTTTTACCAATATTGATACCGAGTATGCCACTGTACTTTGCTGCTTTTACATTTTCGACTAAATTATCAACACCTTTATTATTAAAACCCATACGGTTAATAATTGCGTTTGACTCTGGAAGTCTAAAAATACGTGGCTTGTCATTACCAACTTGAGGACGCGGTGTAACCGTTCCAACTTCAATAAAACCAAATCCCATTTGGCTAAATGCATCTATACATTCTGCATTTTTATCCAGGCCAGCGGCAAGCCCTACTGGATTTTTAAATTCAAGACCTAAAAAGTTTACGGGTTTATCTGAAACACTTTGTGACCAAGCTATATTTAGAGGCGTATTAGCAAAACGACGAAGATTATTAAGTGCAAACTCATGCGCCCACTCCGCATCACGGGTAAACATAAAACGGCGAGCTAAATCATAAAACATCAATATAATCCTCTTTTTAAATTTCAGACAAAAAAATACCTCAGACAAGGCTGAGGTATTGTATAACAATTTTAACAATCAGTTATTTATTTACTAAACAAATAACTGATTAAAGCTAAATTATTTTCCTGATGTATCACAGTTGTGACTTAATAACATAAGTTCACGAAGTGCAACTGAGAACTTAGCAAAGTCGTGGCTTTGTGATGTTTTAAACTCAGCCAACATTTGTTTCCAACGCTGAAGTAATAAATCTTGGCTATCCATCCACTCATCTATTTGACTATCAACATCGCTCTCGTCACCTTCAAAGCTATTTAGCACCACTTCAGATAACGTACGTTGCTGCCAATCAAGCTCTTCACGGTAAGATGAACGAGCAAGTGCTTGCCAATGATTTGCTACTGGTTGCTTAGTTATTTGCTCTAAGAACCAATGCAGACCCATTCTCGCGCCTAGTTTAAAGTAAGTATTCGATACCATCGAAATACTCTTACCTGAATTATTAGCAACCTCAGCTAAATCCATCACAGAGAATAAGCTTGATAACGAAACAATACGCTTAGCTATATCTGCAGGAACGCCGGCATCAATTAACTTATTAGCTTCAATTACAATACGGTCATTTTCTTTTTCAATCATGTATGTATTTAAATTATCGCTTAAATCTTTAAACGTTGGCGCAAAGAATTCAATTCCTTGTTCAATCGTTTGTGACTTATTACGATGACGTAAGAACCAGCGCGTAGTACGGCGAACAGTACGACGAAGTTGGTAAAGCATTTCAGTTTGTACCGCTGCTGGTATTTTATTATCCAGTGCGCTGATAGAAGACCATGTATCACGCATTTCAAATATTTCGCTAGCAATTGAGTAACACATTGCAATTTCAGCTTCGTTGGCACCGGTTTCTTCATGCATACGTACCATGAAGTTTAAACCCATATCATTAACGATACTGTTAGCAAGTTTAGTTGCAATAATTTCTTTACGAAGTGGATGGTTGTTCATCGCATCGTTAAACTTCTCACGTAGAGGACGTGGGAATGACTTCACAAGCAATTGGCGATAGTAAGGGTTTTCAGTAATTTCATCACTTACTAAAGACTCTTTTAATACCATTTTTGCGTAAGACACTAGCACTGAAAGCTCAGGGCGAGTTAAGTCTTTACCTGCGGCTGCACGTTCTGCCAATTCTTCATCACTTGGAATGAACTCAATAGCACGGTTTAACTTACCATCTTTTTCAAGTGCATGAATAAAGCGAATCTTTTCTTTAAGCGTTGAAGTACCTTTAGACTGCGTAATTGAAATAGTATGTGTTTGACGGTAACAGTCTTTTAATACTAATTCAGATACTTCATCTGTCATAGAATAAAGTAGCTCATCACGTTGTTTACGTGTTAAGTCGCCTTCAGCAACCAAGCCATTAAGTAAAATCTTAATGTTAACTTCGTTATCTGAACAGGCAACGCCCCCTACGTTATCAATAAAGTCAGTATTAACACGACCACCCTTAGCTGCAAATTCAACACGACCTAATTGAGTTGCACCTAAGTTACCACCCTCACCAATTATTTTAGCGCCTAAATCTCTACCATTGATACGTAGTGCATCGTTTGCACGATCCCCTACATCTGCATCAGTTTCTTTAGAGTTTTTAATGTATGTACCAATGCCGCCATTCCACAGTAAATCGAACTCCATCATCAATGAAGCTTTCATTAACTCATTTGGGGTCATACTTGCTTTTTTAGTGCCCAACATTTTTTTCATTTCTGGGCTAAGCGTAATTGATTTAGCAGCACGAGAGAAAACACCACCACCGGCAGAAATTAACTCTTTATTGTAATCTTCCCACGATGAACGCGGCATATTAAATAAACGTTCGCGCTCTGGGTAAGAAGTAGCAGCATCTGGGTTCGGATCAACAAAAATGTGCATATGGTTAAAGGCAACTTGTAAACGAATATGCTTAGATAACAACATACCATTACCAAATACATCACCAGCCATATCGCCTATGGCTACCACTGTAAAGTCAGTCGTTTGACAATCGATATCCATTTCACGGAAATGTCGTTTAACTGACTCCCATGCGCCTTTAGCTGTAATACCCATTTTCTTATGATCGTAACCAACCGAGCCACCTGATGCGAATGCATCGCCTAGCCAGAAATTGTATTCATTAGCTATGCCGTTTGCGATATCAGAGAAAGTAGCTGTACCTTTGTCGGCTGCAACCACTAGGTATGCATCATCTTCATCGTGGCGAACAACATCACGAGCTGGCACTACTTCACCGCGCTCTATGTTATCTGTAATATCTAGAAGACCACGGATAAAGATTTTGTAACACTCTTGGCCTTCTTTTATAAACGCTTCGCGCTCACTAGGTAATTGTTTACATACAAAACCACCTTTAGAGCCAACAGGTACAATTACTGTATTTTTAACTTGTTGCGCTTTAACTAAGCCAAGTACTTCAGTACGGAAGTCTTCACGACGGTCAGACCAACGCAGACCACCACGCGCTACTTTACCGTAACGTAAATGCACACCTTCAACGCGCGGAGAATAAACAAAGATCTCAAACGCAGGAAGTGGAAGTGGTACATCAGGAATTAAGCTAGGCTGTATTTTAAACGAAACATAAGATTTAAACTGACCTGCATCATCTTTTTGGAAATAGTTGGTACGTAGTGTCGCAACAATCATATCTACGTATAAACGTATAATGCGGTCATCATCAAGGTTTGCTACATTTTCAAGTTCTAAGTAAATTTGCGTACTTAACTTTTCAAGTGTTTTAGCACTTGCTGGGCTCTTAACTGAGAACTTTTTAGCAAATAAATTAACAATTTGCGCTGCAATGTTTGGATAATTTGCAAATGTGCTTTCAATGTAACTTTGTGAGAACGTTACACCAATTTGACGCATGTACTTAGCGTAAGCACGTAAAATAGAGGCTTCGCGGCCAGTTAGGCCACCCATTAATACTAAACGGTTAAAACCATCATTTTCAAGGCGGTTGCCCCACACATTTGTTAATGCAGCGCGAAAACGTGCTGAAATTTTATCAAAGTCTGCCATCCCTTTGCTGTCAATAAGCATCGAGAAGTCCATGATCCAGTTAATACGACCATCGCTAGTTTTAACTGAATATGGTGTTTCACCAACAACGCGCAGACCAAAGTTTTCAAGCATTGGCATAACATCAGATAAGTGAATTGGCTCATCTTTATGGAATAAGCTTAATCGTACAATATTACTGTTTGCTTCTTCTTGAGGACGGTAAAACAGCATTTCTAGCTTGTTTTCATCGCTAAGTAGTTCTAACTTTTCAATATCAACAACCGCAGCACTTGGAAGCACTTCGTCTTTGTATGAGCGTGCAAATGCATTACAGTATTTACGATTTAAATCGTTACCACGTGCTTCACCCGCAGACTCTAAAAGTGCAGATTGAAGTTTATCTTCCCACGTACGTGCAGCTTCTACTAAATTGTTTTCGATGTCTTTCACGTTATATTCGATCTTGTTGTCGGTCACACGAACGGTGTAATGAGTACGCGCCAGTGTTGACTCAGAGAAATAAGTAGTAAATTCGACTTTATCGTCAGAATTAAATGCATTAGCTAATATATCTTGCGTTTCACGACGAAGAGCCGTGTTATAGCGTTCGCGAGGAACATAAACCATGCAAGATAAAAAGCGACCATACGCATCTTTACGTACAAACAAGCGACACATATCGCGCTCTTGTACTTGTAAAACACCCATAGCAACTTCAAGTAGCTCACTTTCGCGCGCTTGAACTAGCTCGTCACGTGGGTAGGTTTCTAAAATATTTAAAACAGCTTTGTAAGCGTGTGTACCTTTAGCAAAATCACACATTTCCATAATGCGGTTAATTTTACTCTTTAAAACAGGCACATCAGTAGCACTGTTATTGTAAAAGCTTGATGAGAACAAACCAATAAAGCGGTCTTCACCAATTACATTGCCTTCATCGTCAAAACGCTTAATACCTACGTAATCGATGTAAGCTGGACGGTGAACGCGAGAAACAGAGTTAGTTTTTGTTAGGATCAGTAGGTTGCTGCTGCGTGCTTCTTGGCGGGCAACTTCTGGTAATTCTGATAATAATCGTGTGTGCTCTTCAGTAGAGTTTTTCATCAAGCCAAGGCTTGATTCCATTTTACCTTTTAATTGGTAATCACCTTGAACTGGGCTTAGCTCATATTCACGGTAACCCATTAGGGTAAAGTTATCTTTCGCTAACCAATCTAAAAACTCAGTTGTTTCTGAAACTTCTTCTGTCGTTTTATTATGATGACGTTTAGGTAACTCTTTGGTTACTGCAATCAATTTTTTACGAATTGGCTGCCAATCATCGACAGCAACTGATACATCAACAAGAACCGACTCTAACTCTTTCTTGAAAGACTCAATCACAGAAGAATCTGTTTGACGGTCAATTTCAATAAAAAATACTGTTTTAGTAGATGAGGATTCTTGCTCTGCTTTTAAATTTGATAATCCAGAAATTTTAGCGTTTTCATCGCGCTTAATTTTTAATGGGCAGTGAAGTAATAAGTGAGAGGCGATATTTTCACGAGTCATGGCCATACGAACAGAATCAACTAAAAACGGCATGTCTTTAGTAATAATCTCTACGATTGTATGTGATGACTGCCAGCCATCTTTTGCCACTTCAGGGTTGAAAACGCGGATAACTGCGTCGTCGGTAGTATTTTTTTCTAGCGCGTTCCAAAGGCTTAATGCTGCGCCATATAGGTCACTATCGTTGCGGTTTGCCAAATCCTCTTTAGACATATTGCTGTACAAGGCTTTGGCGAATTTCTCAACGAGTAACACATTATCAGCGCGAACTTTTTTCTGGATCAGCTTACAGACATTATCTAGGATAACCGAGGCTTGGCCTTCATTTCGTGTCATTGTATGTTCCTTAATCTATTACTGCTCAGGAGCAGGAATTTGTACAGCTATTCATTAGCGTGGAGTCAATCAAATTCTAACCCTTTTACAGCTAATAAACAGCCTTTTCGATGAAAACATTTTAAGCATTTCAGCTATTTGGTCATCTATTCACAAATTGTAGATATAAATGGCCTTTACAGGCCATTTAGGAGCAAAATTATTCACATTATTTTTTCTGGTCAGTCCAGAGAAGGCTACCAATAGCGGGTAATAACAACACTGCACCTAACATATTCACTAAAAACATGAAGGTTAACAGTATACCCATATCAACTTGGAATTTAAGATCTGAGAATATCCACGTACTCACACCAATCGCAAGTGTAATACCGGTAAATAGAACCGCACTGCCACGTTCAACAAGCGCATTTCGATAAGCAACACTTAATGGTACATTTTGCTTAAGCTGCCCCATCATCGACGACAGTATATAAATACCGTAATCGACCCCAATACCTACTCCTAGAGCAATAACTGGCAAAGTAGAAACGGTTAAGCCTATTTCTAATTGCACCATAAGTGCTTGTGCAAGTGTTGATACGATATAAAGCGGCAATACCACAGCAATCGTTGCTTTTACGCTTCTAAAGCTCATTAAACATAAAATGATAACGGCACCATAAACATAAAGCATCATTGGTATTTGCGCTTCTGCAACTGACTCATTAGTCGCTGCCATTACACCAACAGGTCCTGAAGCTAATTTAAATGCTAATTTATCAGTGCCCTCTTCTTGCGCAAATTGCTTAACACTCTTAATTACAGTATCTATAGTTTGTGCTTTATGATCATCTAAAAATATAATCACTGGCATAACTGAACAATCACCGTTAAGTAAACCTGTACTAGTTTCAACTCGAGACGTTGACTGCACTAAACTTGCTGAATTTCGTGGCAAGCTTTGCCATTTCAAATTGCCTTCGTTGTAGCCTGCGTTAACCGATTGAGCTACAGAGCTCAAACTTACAGCAGACTGAACACCTGCTACATTCTCTACTTTGTATTGAAAACGGCTTATACGCTCCATCACATCATGCTCAGTACATGCTGCAGGATACGCTTCTACAATTACCTTTAAGATATCAGACGAGATAGTGTACTTGTCTGATATTAAAAACGTGTCTTGATTATAACGAGCATCTTGATGCAGTGATGGCGCGCCTGCATGTAAGTCACCTATACGCATTTTATCTGCTTGCCAGTAACCTAAAGCAAATAGAACAAGGGTAAAACCAATAATCATTTTAGCTACTTTAGGATCAGTCGCTTTAACAAGTAAGTCGCGGATTTTATCAAGCATGTTTGGTTTTGCTGCATCACCAGATTGAATATGTACACTATTTTCAAAGTTCATGTACGAAGCCCAAACTGGCAATAAGATTAAATTAGTAAATATAATTACTGCTACACCTAAACTCGCTGTAATGGCAAGTTCACGGATAATACCAATATCGATGGTAAGTAATGTTAAGAAGCCTACGGTGTCTGAAAGCAGTGCAATACCGCCTGGCACTAATAAAGCCCTAAAACTTGACTGACAACAAATACGTGTTGTTTTACCTTCACCTACTTTTTTACCAATCGCATTTATCATCTGCACACCATGGCTTACACCAATAGCAAATACTAAAAACGGTACCAAAATAGACATAGGATCAAGGCCAAAACCTAAACTTGAAAGCAGGCCTAATTGCCAAATAACAGCAATAATGGAACATGCGATAGGCAAAATAGTCAGCTTTAAACTGCCACAAAATAGCCAGACCATAATAAAGGTAAAAGCGATAGCAATGGCAAAAAATACAACCACCCCTTTTGCACCTTCCGCTATATCACCAGCCATTTTTGCAAAGCCAATAATATGAATACTTACTTTGTCCGTACTTAAAGGCTCTCTTAAATCACTTTCTAGCTTTTGTGCAAAAGCTAATGTGTCTAATTTTTGTTGTGTTTGAGGATCAGTTTCTAAAAGTTGAGCAGTTACCATTGCACACGAATAATCGCTGGCAATCATACGTCCTACAACTTTTGCTTTTTCAATGTTTTCCTTTACTACACCTAAACCACGCTTATCTGCTTTAAAGTTAGCAGGAATAATTGGGCCACCGGCAAAGCCATCCTCCACTACTTCAACAAAACGAGCACTGGGTGAAAATATTGAGTTAACTAATGGACGATTTACGCCAGGAATGAAATAAAGCTGATCGTGAACCGCTTTTAATTGAGTAAAGAACTCTGGATTAAATATATCACCACTGTCATCACACACTGAAATCAAAATACTGTTTGCACCACCAAACTGCTTTTCATGCTTGGTATACACTTTCATATAATCGTGGTTTAACGGAATATTTTTATTAAACGATGCATCTAATTGAATTTGAGTCGCTTTGAATACAAGTAAACAGCTTATAAGTGCAAAACTTATAAGCATAATTAAGCGATGTCTAAAAATCGCCTTTTCAATAAAATCGAGTAGTTTATGCATTAAGGGGTTAACTCCTTCACTTTAATGCCATCTTCTGTAGCCATAATCAGCCTGTTATCTAATATTACACCATCAAGAATCGCTTTACCGTCAGCAAGCTGCTCATGGGTGAGTAACCCATCTTGAAGATGAAAAATAACGCCACTGTTGGCAAGCATAAGCCATTGTTTGTTATTATAATTAATGATGTTGTTGATCGTCGCTGTTTTAACATTTTCGAAATGCTGCCACTGCTGTTCACCATTTTGCTTTGCAAAAACATTACCTCGAAGCCCTGCCACAATTTCTTGTGTGCTATCTGATGCAACTGCAAAGAATGAACCAGGATAAATTTCTTCTATCCTTTGCCAAGTTTGACCATCATCAATGCTTCTGGCCATCAAGCCCATCTCACCAACCAGCATTAAACCATTATCTGTTTTTTCGATTCGATTAAAGTGCGGTAAAATTGAAGCAGTTTCGGCTTCGTATCCTTCGGGGTCATTTTCTTTTAAATCGTTCAAGTAATCACGATCATCACTAAATAATAGCGAATCTAAAAAGCGTTTTTGCCAATGTTTACCACCATCGGTGGTTTGATAAAACATGCCATATGCGCCCACTGCAAAACCTTTTAAATCATCTTCAAATAGAATATCTAAACATGGTTTGTCTAATTTTGGTTGTACTTGTTGTAGTTGCCAATTAACACCACCGTCAGTAGTATTTATTATTGTTGCATCGTGGCCACACGCCCATCCATTATTTTCATTACTAAAATCAACGGCAGTTAATAGCACTTGAGTTGGGACTAGCTCAGCTTGTTGCCATTTATCACCCGAGATACTTTTAATAACAGTACCGTGTTTACCTACTGCAATTAGACCATTGCCTGTGTTGGTTATGTCGGTGAGTAAGGTTTTAGCTGCATTTGTTGCACTGATTGCATTGCTAGGGGCTTCTTGTGCAACACTCGCACCGCTTATTATCAGGCTGGCATATACCAAATACTTCATAAATTTTAATCGCCTTGTACGAGAGAGTTGTTTGTCTTTTTACTGGGGAAAGCGTTGCGCGCTGTAAGACAAACGCGATGAGAAAGGAAAAGGCACTTAACAAATTGTTAAATGCCTAGTTTAATACTATCTACCTGCGCGACGTAAAGCGCTTGAAGTAAATTCGTTATCGTTAAATGACTGTGAAAAATCGTACATTTTTTCTTGGTTATCTAAACCAATTGCTAAATAACGACGAGAATTCAAATCATGATAAACCTCAAGCGTACTCCACTGTGTAGGTACTTCGTAGTAGTTAAGGCCATAAGCCATTGCTACACGATAAAGTTGGTCGCGGTTATCATAAATATCAGTAACCTGTACTTGCCAGCTATCTTCATCGATGTAAAACACACGTTTTTTATAGATATGACGTGTATCATCTTTTAAGTTAGCTTCAACAACCCAAACACGGTGTTTTTCGTAACGTGTATGTTCTGGGTTAATATGGCCAGGCATTAAAATATCATCGTACTCTAGCTTATCACTATGAAGTTTATAGCTGTTGTAAGGTATATATAACTCTTGCTTGCCTTTTAGTGTCCAGTTGTAACGATTTGGCGAGCCATTAAACATATCAAAATCATCGGTAGTACGCAGGCTATCTGCAGCTGTGCCTGGTGCATCATATGCAACATTAGGTGCACGACGAACACGACGTTGCCCCGAGTTATAAGTCCATGCTTGGCGCGGCGTTAATATTTGATCCATTGTTTCATGAACTAATAATGCAGTACCCGCTAAACGAGCTGGTTCTGTAACGCTTTGTTTAAACTTAAACAAAATATTTGAGTCTTGTAGCTCTGCTGGTGTTGCACTAGGGTCTGAGTACTTAACTAATAACTGCTCATCAAAGCCAACATAGTTATAAGAACCAGATGCAGTTGGTGCAGCTTGACCACCAAAACGCTCAATAGACTGGCCACGGTAACGTAATAAATGATTCCAAATTGCCTCTAAACCCGTTTTAGGAATAGGGAAAGGAATACCAATCGCCGTATTTTTAATACCGTTACCGCCTTCAATTAATTCAGCAGTCGGTGCAAACTTTTTAGTCGCATCATACACAAACTGAGGGTAAGACGCAGAACGGTGAGTTTCATACACAGGCATTTTAAATGTGTCTGGGTATGCTTCAAATAAAGCAATTTGACCCGGACTTAAATTGGCTTTGTACTTTTCAATATTACTTTTATCAATAGTGAAAAGCACTTTATCAGCTGTAAATGGGTCAAGGTGATGCATACCAGCTTCATAACCTGCTGGTGCAGAAGTAATGCCATTATTCCATGCTGGAATAGAGCCATCAGCATTAGCTGCTTTTTCTGCGCCCATTGGCGTTAAGTTTTGACCTAATTGAGCAACTTCATCAGCGTTTAATTTAGCTAAAGCTGCGCTGCTTGCAAACAAGCTACAAAAAGCTGTAGCGATGAGGGTAGGTTTTTTAATCATAATAATGTTACCCCTAAATAGAATATTTTAAGTTAAAAGAAACGTAATCGCGATCTGAGAAAGTATTAATATCGCCGCCGCCCCAAAACGAGTTATAGCTCACATCAAGTGACCACGCATTTTGGTAGTTAAAGTTCATGGTTGCACCCAAAGATTTACGGTCTTCGATAAATAAGAACATAGGGTCTGGTGTATTACCATTTACGTCATGAGAAAATACAAAACGTGGAGAGAAGTTAATACCTTTGTAAAGGTTAAAATAATCACCTTTAGCAATTAAGCGGTAACCCCAAGAAGATGCTGTGGCGAATGATTTTTCTTCAGCGCCATTTGATAAACCAAGTTGCAATGTTGAATAATCAGTAGTACCTGGGCCTGTAATTGTGCCACTACGGCCAGTACCGGATACATTTAAACGCATTTCGTCATATTCTGGCATGTTATGAATTTTTACTGCACCCACTTCACCAACTACAGCCCAACTATCAGCACCTAATGAAGGTCCAAATAAGTGAGTAGCCGTGAATTGAATTTGTGATGTATCACGTTCAATATAGCCTTGAGCAACTTCACCCGCACCAACAGAACTAATATCATCGCCAAAACTCATTTGCGAAATACCTGCAAAATCAGGACGAAGACCTGCAAGAGCTAACTGCTCAGGCATAGCTGTATAAAGTAACTCTACGTCATCAATTTGCAGTGGTTCATCTTGACGAAACGCAAACTCACCCGCAAAGGCTGTTTCACCAATAGTTGTGTTAAAACTTAAACCATATAGTTTAATATCTTCTGGGTAGTCGTTTTCAGCTTTAGAAAAAGCGGTTAAATCAGCAACATTATCTGACGTAATTTCTGTTGTCATGATCATCGCTAAATCTTGAGCAATTGCTGCCTGCGAAAAGTTTGATACACGACCAGATATAAGCGGACGACGACTGTGGTAGTTCACGTGGTATAACGCAATTTCAGTATCATTAAATTCAGGTAAAAATATACCTAAACGTAAACCGTACTGGCCGCCATCTTCAGGTTCTGTTTTACCATTATCCCCTTTGCCTTTTAATGCAACCTTAGTTGGGTAAGCAAGATACATTTGGGCTAATAAAGCGCTTCCTTCAGCACTTGAAGGATCAATACCTTGAGCAGCTGCTGCTAATGCAAAATCAGATGTTAGGTTATTTAAACTATCCGTTAAAAAAGCAACATCAATATCAGGATTAGACGTAAAGCCTAATTGAACATTCTGCTGATAACCATTTTCTGCTGCAAAGTCATTAGTAGAAAAGTATGTACCTGCTGCTGGTAAACGTGTTTCTTGCCATTGATATTGGTAGAAACCTTCAAGCGTAATATTCTCAGTAATTCCGAGCGATGCCCAAAGCATACCGATTGGTATAAATGCTTCTTTTAGCTCAGCGCCAGGTGCTTTTAATCGATCTATATCAACTGGGTTTACGTTAATACCATGAGATATAAGCGTACTTTCACCCCAGTTAACTACTTGCTGGCCTAAACGGACAGATAAAGGGTTATTACCATCATTTAAATCAAAATCGGCCCATACAAACGCGTCTAATAAACGTATGTCGGCACAACTTTGTGCTTTGGTGTCTTTATCGTCACATGGATCAACACCCTGCCCTGATGTAGGATTTGAATATGCATGATTGCCATCCATCAACGCAAAGTCATAAAAATACATGAAGCGAGTGAACAAACCGTAGTTATCTTTATTTATTGAAAGGTCGTGTGTGCCCTTCAATAGTTTTGAGAAGGAGTCACCACTATCAAAATTTAAATTACCCGCATCACCATTGTTTGAGTAAGAGCCCGGTTGTGCCCATACATCTTGTGATGAGTAAATAGTATTACTTAGCGCTGGGTTGTATCCTGTCCAATCAAATGCTGGGTTATTACTTTTGCCAATTAGGTTAAAGTCTCTGTCTTCTACACGAACACTTTGCCCATATGAAAAGGTTGAATCGAAGGTAATATCAAAACCTCCAGCTTCAAATGTTACAGCTTGAGTACTTGCTGCAGATAAACCTAAACTAGCGGCTGCTAAACCTATAGCGATTCTATTTTTAACAAAAAGCGATCTTCTTATCATTTTGGTTCCCCCCTGTCGCGGGTCATTTTGTGTGATCAAGTTATTGTTTTTAGTGTAATCATAACGATAGAAGCGAATCAGTAAAATTACAAATACTCGCTCTAATCTGTCATATACTTCTTATTCTGGTTAACGCTTACGTATTGGTAAGACGTCGTACCAGATAATTTATACACGTAATTTAACAATAGGACAAATTGAAATTAACAAAAATACAATATTTTTATGTATATATAACATAAAAACCGAGTGTCAGGCCACTCGCTCTAGGCGGATGAACTTGTTTTCGGGGGTTAATAAGAGTCTAAAACGGCCACGTACACCCAAGCTCGAAATGAAGGGCCTCAAATGCGTAGCAGCAAAACGAATTGTTTTACCGCCATCCTCTACAACTTGTAAAGAGCTAAAACGGCCATGGTAGTAATCCATGCACTCGTTATAGCTCAATCTTAAGGTAAAATAATACTCAATCATTTATGCGAGCGCTTTTTCAACCTTTTCATACAAGTCAGCACTTAGGCCATCTAAGTTGGCTAAGCGTTGTAATTGCAGCTTCATTGCTTGTGAGCGTACATCATCGTAACGCTTCCACGACATAAACGGTGTTAACATACGAGATGCATTTTGTGGATTAATTGCATTAAGTTTTATTAATAAATCACCTAATAACGCATAGCCTTGAGCATCTGCTCGATGAAATTGTGCTGTATTAAAGTGGCTAAAACTTC
Source organism: Pseudoalteromonas sp. SWXJZ10B (assembly GCF_015864475.1). NCBI lineage: Bacteria > Pseudomonadati > Pseudomonadota > Gammaproteobacteria > Alteromonadales > Pseudoalteromonadaceae > Pseudoalteromonas > Pseudoalteromonas sp. SWXJZ10B. The sequence continues at coordinate 45,234 of NZ_JADYXD010000006.1, read as the reverse complement.
CTACAAGTGCACGTACACGGTTAGGATTTGAAAAATCAAAACACGGGTGTTCGTAAAGTGCCTTAATATCATCTATAGCAGTACTGCCTGATTGCATAGCTTGTAGTGCAAACCACTTATCCATGACTAAAACATCATGACGCCACTGACTATCAAAATGACTCAAAAGCTCATCTCTAACAGGGTGTGAAGCTTTTACCACAGCGCTTAAGGCACCAAGTACATTAGTCATATTAGTCGAGCTTGCAGCTTCTTGAATAAAGGTTACAGCTTCTGGACTTTGTGTTTTAGCAAGGTAGTGCAGACATATTTGCTTTAAAGCACGATTCGCAACAGCGCTTGCACTTATACTGCCATCATCTTCAAGAGATTCGTAACAACTAAGCAGCTCATCAGCAAGTTCATCAGCAATTTGTTGCTCAAACTTTTCTGTTATTTCAATAATGTCATCTACAGGTATTACATCAAATTCAGCAGCTAACGTGTCAAAACTCGGCAATTTAAACAGCTCTGCAATTAAAGCTAAATCGCCCTCTTTGGTGTTTATAAGTACACGTAGCGCATTTATAATTTCGCTGCTTAATACGCTATTCGTTGCATCGGTGATTTGAGATTTAATCGCCTTAATGAATAGCTGCTGTTGTGCATCCCAACGTGAAAAATCACTGCGCGCAAAACGCATAATATGCAATAGTTCGGGCTCTGTTGTTTGCTGGTTTAAAATACAAGGTGCAGAAAAGTCTTCTAGCAAAACCGCAACAGGCTTTTCTAAAATATTATCAAAGCTAAATATTTGAGTCGCATTAGTTACATCGAGTACATGATCTAGCTTTTTACCTTTATATTGCAGAGCAATACTTTGTCCATTGGCATCAAGTAGTTCAATAGCAAAAGGTATATGAAGCTTTTTATTCTCTGGCTGATTAGCTGGCGCTGTTTGCTCGATTGTCAAAGTGTATGTATTTGAGCTGCTATCAAATTCTTGAATTGCATTTAAACGCGGTGTACCTGATTGGCTGTACCATTGTTTAAATTGCTCTAAATCAACACCTGATGCATCGCTCATCGCACTTACAAAGTCATCACATGTAACTGCTTGCCCATCGTGGCGCTCAAAGTAAAGCGTCATCCCTTTTTGAAAATTAGTTTCACCCAGTAATGTGTGCATCATACGGATAACTTCAGCACCTTTATCGTATACAGTTACTGTATAAAAGTTATTCATTTCAATAACTTTCTCAGGGCGAATTGGGTGAGCCATAGGGCCTGCATCTTCGCTAAACTGATGCGTACGCATAACTTTGACCGCATCAATTCGGTTAAGTGCACGAGAGCCTAAATCACTACTGAACTCTTGGTCTCTAAATACAGTTAACCCTTCTTTTAGCGATAACTGAAACCAATCTCTACAAGTAACTCGGTTACCTGTCCAGTTATGAAAGTACTCATGCCCTACAATGGATTCAATCGTATGGTAGTCTTTATCTGTGGCTGTTTCTTGATTAGCTAATACGCATTTACTGTTAAAAACGTTTAGCCCTTTATTTTCCATCGCGCCCATGTTGAAAAAATCGACGGCTACAATCATATAAATATCAAGGTCATACTCTAAATTAAAGCGTTCTTCATCCCACTGCATTGCCTTTTTGAGTGAGGCAATAGCATGGGGTGTTTTAGATAAATTACCTTTATCAACAAACAATGCTAATTCTACATCTTTGCCGCTTTTAGTCGTGTACGTATCTTTTAAAACATCAAAATCGCCAGCTACAAGTGCAAATAAATAGCTCGGCTTTTTAAATGGGTCTTGCCATTTAACAAAATGACGACCATCTTGTGTTTCACCACTGTCTACTTGATTACCATTAGAAAGAAGTTGTAGATACTTTTTATCGGCAATAATAGTTACATCAAACGTGGCAAGTACATCAGGGCGATCCATGTAATAGGTGATCTTTCTAAAACCCTGCGCTTCACACTGTGTACAATACGCACCGCCAGATAAATACAAACCCTCTAAAGAAGTATTCGTCTCAGGCGATATCTCGGTCACAATACTTAATTGACAACTATCCGGTAGGTTATTAATTATTAGCTGCTCGCCAATAATTTCATAATCAGTTATATCAACCGTATCAATAGATAAAGACAGTAAGCGTAAATCAATACCATCAAGCACTAAAGGTGCTTTTTTATCACCAACACGCGTAAGCGTTAGCAAAGAGCTTACTTTGGTTGATAATGGCTGTAAGTCAAAGGTTAGCTCTGTGTGGTCAATTAAAAAATCAGGAGCTTTATAGTCTTTAAGATATTGTGCTTGAGGTTTACTTGATTCAGTCATAGATACTCCAAAACAGCTCCTTTTAAGTTAAAAGGAGCTGTTTAAAATTAGGCGGATTGTTTTGGCTTAATACGTAAAATTTTAATGCCCAAGTAGGCATAAACCACCGCTAAAACAGGGTTAATTAAGTTAAAGAAAGCGTAGAGTGCATAATCAAAAGGATTTATTAGTAAAACGCTTTGCATATATGCGCCACACGTGTTCCATGGAATTAGTGGGCTGGTAATTGTACCGCCATCTTCCAATGTACGAGATAAGTTAACAGGCTTCAAACCACGTTTTTCATATTCATCTTTAAACATACGACCAGGTACAACAATTGCAATATATTGATCGGCCGCTATCACGTTAGTACCAATACACGTTGCTATTGTTGCCGCAATTAACGATCCCGTACTTTTAGCTATTTTAAGTATGCTTTTAACAAAAATATCCAAAAGGCCTGTTTTTTCCATAATGGCACCGAACATCAGTGCAGTCATAATAAGCCATGTGGTTGTAAGCATTCCAGACATACCGCCACCACTGAGTAGGGAGTCCATTTTGTCATCGCCTGTACTTATGCTAAAACCATCAAAAAACGTCGTCCAAACAAGCTTAAAATAGCCAACTAACTGCCCTTGAGAAACATCAATTTGACTAGCAATTAAATCAGATTGAAACAACATGGCCCAAACAGCGCCCACAACAGCACCGATAGAGATAGCAGGAAAGGCTGGCATTTTTTTAATCGCTAAAACTAAAAGTACAATTAGCGGGATTAGCATTTCAAAACCAATATTAAAGTTTTGCTGTAAAATAGCCCTTATTTCATCAATGCGCCCCGCTTCGCTTGAAGCAGTTGCGTTAAAGCCCATGAATATAAATATAATCAGCGCAATTACAAAACTTGGTACTGTCGTCCACAGCATATGTTGAATATGCTCAAATAAATCAGCGCCTACAACTGCTGGCGCTAAATTGGTTGTTTCAGACAGCGGGCTTAACTTATCACCAAAGTACGCGCCAGATATAACAGCGCCTGCTGTAACTGTTTGTTCAAGTCCAAGACCCGTTGCAACGCCTAATAAAGCAACACCTATCGTAGCGGCAGTAGTCCAAGAACTACCTATACTCATAGCTACAATGCCACAAATTAAACAACTCGCTGCATAAAACCAACTTGGGTTTATAACTTGCAAGCCATAATAAATTAAAGTTGGTACAGTTCCAGAAAGTAGCCAAGTGCCAATTAACGCACCTACCATAAGTAAAATTAGGATAGCGCCAAGTGAAAGCGTTATACCTTCGATCATAGCTTGTTCTAATTTTTTCCATGTATAACCGTTTTTAAGCCCAATTAAAGCCGCTGCAAAAGTAGCAAATAAAAGTGCAATTTGGTTAGGGCCTGATGAAGAGTTATCACCAAATAAGTAAACGGCAGCACCAAGTAAACAAATTAATACAGAGATAGGAATTAATGCATCAAAAAACGAGGCGGGCTTGATTGGTTTGTCATCCAATAGCTTCAAAGTAGAGACTCCTAGACACACTTACTGTGTGTTTAATTATTATTTTTAGCACGTAAAGCGCATTAATTGAGCATGATTGTTCTAGCTCAACTTTATGTAATCAAATATTATAACAATTTAGTAAATTTTAGGTAGTAAAAAAGGCGCTAATGCGCCTTTTTTATAGAGGTAAAACCAGTTGTTACTTCTTAGCTATACGACCATAATTAATATAATCTTGAGTAATTAATGCAGCTTCTTCCAAAAATGGGTCAAGCTCTTCAATTACTTCAGGTAAATCGTCTAAGTTTTCTACCGGATCTTTACCTAAACGCTTAAGACGTTCGTTAGTACGTACAAGTGCACGTGCTTCACCTTCATCTTTTTCTTTAATACGGTCTGCTTCAACTAAAGAGATAGTTTTACGGTCTTTCTCTTCGTTGTATAAGGTAATGTCATTAAATACATAACCAAATTCTGGTTCTGATTTAATTCGTACTTCGTGTTGTTTCTCAAGGTACGTAATAATAGGTGTTAAATTACCTAATTTTTTGTATTTCGCTTTAACAATGCTGTCCCAAGGAAGTGCATTATCTTGCTTACTTTCGCCCCACTCTGCAGGATCAATTGCTGATGGAAACGAAATATCAGGGATCACACCTTTATGTTGCGTACTACCACCGTTAATACGATAAAACTTAGCAATCGTATACTGTACGCTACCCAGCGCATTATCGTATAAATCGTAAGCGCGGCCTAAGCCTTTGTGCTGCTGTACAGTACCTTTACCAAAAGTCTGCTCGCCAATAATAACCGCACGGCCGTAATCTTGCATAGCTGCTGCAAATATTTCAGAAGCAGAGGCACTGTAACGGTCAACTAAAACAGTTAAAGGACCATCGTAATAAGTTATACCATCGCGATCTTTTTGCTCTTCAATACGGTTATTTAAGGTATGAATTTGAACAACTGGACCTTGGTCAAAAAACAAACCAGACAGTTGTGTTGCTTCATATAAAGAACCACCACCATTTTGGCGTAAGTCGATAATAATACCATCAACTTTTTCTTCTTTAAGCTTAGCCAGCTCAACTTTTACATCTTTCGAAAGATTATTGTAAAAGCCTGGAATTTCAATCACGCCAACTTTACTTGTTAAATCAGAGTATTTTGCTTCAAATACTTCTGATTTAGCCGCTCTATCTTCAAGTCGAATTTTATCACGCGTGATTTCAACAACTTTAGGTGCGCCGTGAGCGTCAACACCTTTTAAATACTGTAGACGTACTTTAGTCCCTTTAGGACCTTTAATTAAATCAACTACGTCATCTAAACGCCAGCCAATTACGTCTACAAATTCTTCGCCATCTTGGGCAACACCAATAATGCGGTCATCAGCTTTAATTTGATCTGTTTTATCTGCAGGGCCTCCCGGCACTAAGCTGCGAATAACAGTGTAGTCTTCATCTGGGCTTAGTACGGCACCAATGCCCTCAAGCTCTAAGTCCATATCCATTTTGAATTGCTCTGCACGACGTGGCGATAAATAAGACGTATGCGCCTCAATACTACGTGCTAGCGAATTCATAACAATTTGAAAAGCATCTTCTGAATTAGATTGTACTAAACGTTTTTCTGCATTTTTATAGCGTTTGGTCAGCACTTCTTTAATGCCTTCCCAATCTTTACCCGTCATTTTTAAACGCAGTGCGTCGTACTTTACACGCTCACGCCAAATTTCATCAAGCTCAGCTTGTGACAAAGGCCATGCTGAATCTTCACGGTCAAAAAAGTATTCATCTTCTTTATCAAACGTCATTTCTTTTTCAAGTAAAGTAAGTGAATACTCGTAACGTTCAAAACGGCGTTTAAGACTTAAGTTAAAAATATCAAACGTAAAGTCTAATTTACCGGTAGTAATAGCGTTATCAAAGTCATCACGATATTGCTCAAAAGAAGCAATATCGCTGGCTAAGAAAACGCTTTTATTAAAATCAAGGGATTCGATATAACGATCGTACACTTTACTAGAAAGCTCATCGTTAAATCGAACCGGTGTATAGTGTGAACGAGCAAATAAGCTAGCCACTCGTTTGCTAGCAGTACCATGTTGACTCTCTTGCTTAAGCTGGGGTAAATCGTCAATTGTAACGGCTTCTACAGCAGCAAATAATGAACCTGAAAACAGGGCAGCAACTAACGGAATGAGCGTAAACTTTTTACTCATACACAACTCCTTAATTTATTTACAACTTAAACGATGTATAAGCTGTCAGCTTTGGTTTTAACTTGCATACCAGTCACTAATTCAACATGAACGTCATCTTTGTTCACTTCAGTGATTACTGCATTTACAAGTGCTTGGCCAAGTTTAACCTTAACCTTATTATTAACCTTGACCTCAGTTGCTGGTAAAGGTTCAATTTTTCCTGAACGTTTAACTGGCGCTGCTTTAGCAGGTTTGTTAGCTGCAGGTGCGTTTTTATCGCCTGCTTTGCTAGCATGAGCTGGTTTTTTCTTGAAAGATTTAGAATCAGAATCTTGGCGAGGACGCTGTTGTTTTTTGCGTTTTGCCATTTTAGCACGGCTTTCTTCCAATGCTTTTTGTGCATGGTCGATATGCTCTTGCTCAACTTTTTCACCTTGATTACCATCAAGATCAATACGAAACTCTGACTTTGTCACAGCTTCTAAATAACGCCAATTAGACGTGTATTTTCTAAGCGCTTGACGAACTTGAGTCTTACTTACTTTTTCAGACCCTTCAATACGCTCAGCAATATCTTTAAAAATACCTACTTTAAGCGGCTTGATGCCATCTTTTTGTTTAAAACATTGTGGGAATTCTTGATATAAAAATTCCAACACTTCATTAATATCTTTTAGCTTGTTTGTGGTTTCCATTTTAGAACCTATTTTTCACATCTTTTCATCAAGGGACGAATCGACGTAGTGTGTTACCCAGTCGACCAACTCTTCGAAATCGGCTTCTATTACAGCCATATCACCCCGAAGGTGTTCCCAAATACCATTAATTGTTTCATCAATAAATTCACATTCTGAATCATCTGGAAGACGATCCCATGCAATATGAATTAAATCATTGAGCGTTTCCGCTACATGCTCTTCTTCGCCTTCCCAGTCGCCAACATCTTGCACAGCAAATAGGTAGTCTTGAACATTTAGCAAATCTTTCATTACAGGCTCGCCTCTAAGCATTTCACTAATGCTTCAAGGCCAGCTTTATCATCAGTATCAAATCGGCCAATACTTGGACTATCAATGTCTAGTACTGCGAATACTTTACCATGTTTCATGATAGGTACAACCACTTCAGAGTTAGACGCTGCATCGCAGGCTATATGCCCGTCAAAAGCGTGAACATCTTCAATTAATTGTGTTTCAGCGGTTGCCGCAGCTGTTCCACATACCCCTTTCCCAACGGGAATACGGATGCATGCAGGATTACCTTGAAACGGACCAAGTACTAATTCAGTAGGAGAATCCATAAAGTAAAAGCCCGCCCAATTTACATCTTCTAAAGAGGTAAATAACAGCGCGCTTATGTTTGCCAAATTGGCAATTACATTAGATTCACCAGCTATCAGCGATTCAGTTTGCTTAACTAATGACTGGTAAAAATCGTGCTTTTGCATACCAAACTACTTCTTATTAAACATACAGTAGCTAAAGGTACTCTTTGTCGTGAAAAATTGGAACCTTTTGGAGGTAAAAAAAAGGAAATCACACCGTTTATCAGCGTGCTTGGTTAATAATGCTACGATTATTTTTTTACCGATTTGCGAAGACCAAATAAAAACAGTCCGGCTGCAAATGCTGACATAACACTATTAATCAAAAATATCTCGCCAGTTGAGGCACTTAATAAGTAACTAAATATAGCGCCACCTAACAAACCAAGCGTTAATACACCTGAATAATTAACTTTAGAATACTTAAACATTAGTAAATACCCTGGCACAACAAAGGCCGCCATCGTTAAGCCTACAATATGTGCATTTGAGATAGCAGTCATCAATAGTTGAAAAAATACGGATAAGAAATCACCCTGTAGCGTTAGTGCATAATACAATCCTAACAAGCTACCAATAATTACCGGGGACAATAATGAAAGCGCGACACTTTTTGCGAGTTGATGTTTCATCTAATAATCCTTAATACAGAGTATAAATTTTAATGTATTAAGCATGCACCAAGATCTAAAGCTTAGAAATAGAGACTATGGTCGTAATTTATGATTAAAAATAAACCTTATTGCAGTATGAGCCTATTAATAAATTAATAGGCTCATACGTTTGGGTCATACTTATCAAAGTGCTTATAACTGAGCTATTTTATTTGATAACTCAAAGTGGCGAGATGTTACTATTTCCTCTAGCACTGCCAATCTTTTGTTCAACATCGCTGTTTGTTCCTCTAATTTTGTTATCTTATTATTACTCAGTCCTTTAAATTTTGCTTGCGCTGCCATTATTGTAGTTTTATAGGTGAAATAACGTTTAGTAATAGTAAGAATCACAAAGGGTGAGCTAAATATAGTTATTACAATAAATAGTTCTAGCATGGTCGTTTCCCAATCAATTTAAGTTAGCTTGTTGCGTATAAAGGCCACTTTTAGTGCATTGAAATAATTTTGATAATGTAACTTCGCGCTGCTTTCCTCGTCGAATTAGCATCTCAACATACACAATACTTAACACAATGGCTGTTGCTTTAAACAAGTTACCTTGTAGATCACCTACTGCGCCACCCGACATACCAAATATTCCGTAAGCTGCATTCATAAAAATATGCATCCACATAGGAAACCAAATACGATAACCACATTCACAATATAGCCACGCAAACCATGTACCTGCTACAGTAGTGATCGCAACCGCCATCAATGCAGAAATCGCATCATTACCTTGATAAATATGACCCAGGCCAAATATTACTGAACTAATTAATGCCGCAGGCACAAAGCCCCATCTACAATATTTAAATAAAACACCAAACAATGCAGCCCTAAAAATTAGCTCTTCAAAAAAACCCGCATAAACTGAGCCGGTGATTATTGCTGGTATTGATAGGTTAAGTTCATCACTCAAAAATCCATAACCTATTGCCATAGGAGCACAACAAATAATTGCTGCGAGTGCATAGTTAATAAAACCAGAAGAATTAAGCCCTATAGATTCAAAAGGCTCACTTTGTTTAAACAAAATAATAGCCGCAATAACTAACGGTCCATATAAAAAAGTATATTTAGCGGGGGTAAATAAAATGCCAGTTAGATTATCAAGTTCAGACAACCAGCTAGACCAACCTTCTCCCCAAAACTGCCTCATTACATAGTGGCAAAATACAAATATAGAAATTATTACAAGTGCCTTGATAGCGTATTTCATATCTACTTTCCTCGTTAAGTTGTAAATTTCAACTTAATCTTGGCAATAGTAAAAATACAAAGCGACTTATTAGGTCTCAATTACAAGACGAGGTATAAAGCCCATGTTTTAGGGGGGATTAACATGTTTTTGGGATTAATGACAAAGCATCTTTTATTACTTTTACATAAGAACGAGACACCGGTATTTTAATATCAATTGTATGCAGCGATAATTGCAACCCTCCAGCATTACCACTGTAGTGCTGAATGTTTTGCAGGTTGACCGCATAAGAACGGTGGCATCGTAATATAATTGTATTTTCTGGAAGCTGCTTTAATAAACCGCTAAGAGATACACGTAATAGTTTACGTGAAGTTGAAGCTCCTTCCAGTATTGTTATTTCACAATAGTTGTCTGAAGATTTAATAAATAAAATATGGTGATGAGCCGTGTTAATTTCGTCGTTTTTATTATCGCCTTTAAGAGTAATTGTCTTTAATTCAACTTCTCTCAACTGCTCTTGATCGACGCTAACTGTACTTGGCTTAGTTAAATCTATTACATGCCTATTTACCACAAGTAAAAAAATAAGAGGAAATACACCAATACAAAAAATATACCCTACAAAAAGTAATTGATTCTGCCAATGCCAAGACCCAAGTACAGCAACCACAAAATACCCATGATTGAATAACGCAGTAATTAAAATATATGTAACAGGAATAATAATTAAACGGCTTAATTTACTTAGCTTAAACTTAAGTAACACTATTTCTATGAAACCTGACAATAGCAAAGCACAAAAGGTTACTAACCCATAGCCAAAAAGCCGCAGAAACTTGTAAGACTCGGTATCGCTTGAAGTGCCAAAAGGTTGAAATACAAAAAGTACAAAAAGCGCTATAAACGAAAACATGACGGCACGATATACAACTAACTTTCTCGAATCTAGATCATCTTTGAGCCACAACATCCTATTTTGCATACCTTTAATCCACCAATGTTTAAAAATAGCACACATTAATATGTGCATTCCAACTCATTTAAAATTTTTTGTGATGGTAGTTTTATTAAAAACAAAAAAAGGAAGAGAACATCAACGTTATTTAACAGCAGAAGGTGGTGTGTGAGCAATTCTATCTGCTTTTAAGATTTTACTAATGAGAGATAAAACATGTAATACCAATTCGCTTAATTAAGTGGTCTATTTTGAGGGCGGAAAAACGTGTTGATAGCTAGGCAAAAAATCCGCTATTAGTTGTTCTAAATGAGAATTTTTTAATGCAGGGAACGACACGTTTAGCCCCGCAAAATGATTAAGTATTATTACGGATTGGTATAAGTGCACTGATTTTGTTCCAAACACAAAAAAGCCCGCTAAATTAGCGGGCTATTTTGTTATATGGTGGAGAGATAGGGATTTGAACCCTAGATGGGCTATAAACCCATGCCGGTTTTCAAGACCGGTGCATTCGACCACTCTGCCATCTCTCCGATACTGCTAAGTTAAAAGTAAGAGTGTACTAATAACTATTTAAATGAATGATACTTTAATTACCACACACTTATTAAATAAGTGGTGGAGAGATAGGGATTTGAACCCTAGATGGGCTATAAACCCATGCCGGTTTTCAAGACCGGTGCATTCGACCACTCTGCCATCTCTCCGCACGGCCTGCATAATAGGGAAACCCATCCCTTTTGTGAAGCTTTTTTTTAAATTAATTGTTTAAGTGCTTAAAAAACAATTAATTTGTCTAAAGTTAGAACAAAGTGTTTTTAATTTAGCCGTCAATACTCTTTTATTTAAATATTTAACTCTATTGATCTACAAAGGTTTGCCCAAACATATAAGAGTTGGTAATCTAATTTTAGTTAAATTATCGAAACACACACGTTTCACTTAAAGGAGCTCTACAATGGCGTTTAATCAATCGTACAATACCGCGAAACCGGTAATGTCTACCATTGAAACAAACAAGGTACTTAAAAACACCTACTTTTTACTAGCTATGACACTTGCTTTCAGTGCTGTTACAGCCGGTATTTCAATGGCACTACAATTACCTTACTTTATGGGAATTGTGTTTACACTTGTTTCGTTCGGTTTATTATTTGTTGTAAATAAAAAAGCAGATACAGCATCTGGTGTATTTTGGGTGTTTGCTTTCACAGGTTTAATGGGGGCTGGCTTAGGTCCATTACTTAACCATTATGCTGCAATGCCTAATGGCCCAATGCTTATTATGCAAGCGTTAGGTTCTACGGCGCTTATCTTTTTTGGTTTATCTGCTTATGCACTGAACACTAAAAAAGACTTCTCATTTATGGGTGGCTTTTTAACGGTTGGCTTAATAGTTGTGATTGTAGCTAGCATTGTTAATATTTTTGTTGGCAGTTCGCTGATGTTTATGGTTCTTAATGCTGCAGTTGTATTGATCATGTCTGGTTTGATTTTATTCGATACAAGCCGAATCATTAATGGCGGCGAAACCAACTACATTCGCGCAACAGTGTCTTTATACCTAAGCGTATATAACTTATTTACGTCTTTACTTGCTCTACTTGGCGCAAGTGATGACTAATTAAATAGTTCTGTTAAAATAGCCCCTTAATTGGGGCTTTTTTATTGGAATTGTTTTGTCACGTTTTGTTCTTTCATTACATACACCACCATCCGATCACGATACCACGCAAAGATTAGTTAAGTTTGCGAATGCATGTTTAGCCCAAGGGCACACCATTGATGCTATTTTTTTATACCAGCAAGGTATTTATCATGCATCTACCCACTTTGATTTATCCTCAGACGAACTACAAATTTCAGCACTTTGGCAGCAACTCGCTGATCAAAAACTAAATTTAATGCTGTGTGTTACCGCCGCTGAAAAACGCGGGTTAGATATTAAAAACACAGGTGTATTTGCAGTCGCAGGGCTAGCTGAATTTGCAATGCTTGCAAGCGACGCTGATAAATGGGTGCAATTTAAATGATAAACGTATTAGTAATGAGTCAGTGCAGTCCATTTGACGATTTAAATATTCGTGATGCACTTGATATGACATTGATATTTGCTGCCGTTGACCAAAATGTGAGTTGGTTGTTTAGCGGCCCCGCCGTTTTGGCTTTAAAAAAGCATCAACAACCAAACAATATTGGATTAAAAGATTTTTTTAAAAACATTAAAACACTCGAAATTTATGATGTTGAAAACATCTACGTGTGTGAAAAGTCATTGCTTGATTATGGTTTAAATAAACATGATTTGCTCATAGAGGCAAAAGCACTCAACTTTAGCCAACAACAAACATTAATTAAAGCGCAGCAACATGTGGTGAATTTATGAGTACATTACATATTTTTTCTAAGCCGCTTAACTATTATTCGGCAAATCAGCTAGAGAACTTAATTTTATCAGACGATAACGTGCTACTTGTTGGTGATGCCTGCTTTGCAAAAAAACAATTTAGGCAATTTGCAGATACACTGTTAATACTTGAACAAGACGCGCAAGTACGTGCAATAAAATTAACAGATAACGATAAAGCCATTAGCTATGAAGACTTTGTAGCACTCACTTTATCAACTAATCAATCAATTACGTGGTAACTCATGCTTGAATTTAACAACCAACAGATTGAAACCGACAAACAAGGCTACTTGCTTGATCATACTTTGTGGTCAAAGGAGCTTGCACCTGTAATTGCTATCCAAGAAAACATTACACTTAGTGAACAACACTGGGAAGTCATTAACTTTGTTCGTGATTTTTACATTGAGTATAACACCAGCCCAGCCATTAGAATGCTTGTAAAAGCAATGGCTAAAGCACTCGGTGAAGACAAAGGAAACAGCCTTTATTTGTATAAATTATTTCCTAAAGGCCCTGCTAAGCAAGCAACAAAAATCGCCGGATTACCAAAACCAGCTAGGTGCATATAATGAGATCTAAATCAGGCAATAATCAAGTAACTGAATCCAAGCCAAAAAGAAGTACAGGGCGCACTTATTCACGCAGTGCACTTAACAAAACACCTTCTGGTAAAAGAGAAATAAAGCCACAAATAGCATCTAAAGACAGAAAAATTGTGTTATTCAATAAACCATTTGATGTGCTATGCCAATTTACAGATGACGCCGACAGACAAACGCTTGCAGAGTTTATCCCTATTAAAGAAGTTTACGCAGCAGGAAGATTAGACAGAGACAGTGAAGGTTTATTGCTTTTAACAAACTGCGGTAAATTACAAAACACCTTAACTGCACCTGATAAAAAAACCAATAAAACCTACTGGGCACAAGTTGAAGGTGAACCAACAAGTGAATCAATTAACGATTTATGCAATGGCGTAAAACTTAAAGACGGGCTAACACTCCCTGCTAACGTTAAAATAATAGATGAGCCTACAATTTGGGCGCGTAATCCCCCTGTACGCGAGCGAAAAGCAATCCCAACTACGTGGCTAAGTATCACCATTAACGAAGGTAAAAATAGACAAGTTCGTCGAATGACCGCACATATTGGCCACCCTACACTTCGCCTTATTCGCTATAGCATTGGCAACTATACGTTAGATGATATTAATTGTGGTGAATACAAAGTAATTAAGGGTGTAGTTGATGCATAAACCGCATGTCACGGTTGCAGCAATAGTAAAAAAGCAAAATGAGTTTTTGCTCGTCAAAGAGCGCGATAAATTTACACAGCAGGTTTGCTACAATCAACCTGCTGGTCATTTAGAACAAAACGAAACTCTTGCACAAGCCGCAAGCAGAGAATTACTTGAAGAAACAGGCTTAGCGCTTGAGCCAGTCGGCTTTTTAGGTGTGTATAATTTGCATGCCGAAAATGGAGTACACTATTTACGGTTCTGCTTTTTATTTGAAGCGCTCGATAACATACAAACTCCAGTGCCAATAGATACCGATATAATCAGCGCCAATTGGTATACGTTTGAGCAAATCAAGTCATTACCGCTTAGAAGTCCCCTGGTAATAAAATGCATTAACGACAGTCTAATGCGCCCAATGTTGAGCCTTGAAACTATTTACAACTAGTCGCTATCAAAGCTTGTTTTAATTTATGCGATAAACATAACTGTAAATAATTAAACCGAACTTAACGCTATGCAATTCCGCCCTTGTTTTTTAGCATAATACAGGGCACTGTCGGCTGCTTTCACAAAGCTGACTTTATCGTCCGTTGTATAGTCGTTTATTGTATTAATTCCCATACTGATAGACAAAAAACCAGTGAAACTATCTTCGTGCGCAATAGCTAAGTTCTCTACCGCCTTTTGTATTTGCTCAGCTATAAACAAAGCACCTTGCCTATCTGTTTGGGGTAATAAAACGACAAACTCTTCTCCACCATAACGAGCAACAAAATCTTCTGGTCGACTTACCGTAGAAGCAATTTTTTGAGCTACGTCATATAAGCAGGTATCACCAGCAACATGTCCATATCGGTCATTGAACTGTTTAAAATGATCAATATCGATAATAATCATCGATAGCACGCCCTCACAGTCCTTTGCACGCTCAAACTCATGCGTAAGCTTGTCTTCAAATCGTCGTCTATTCGCAATTTTGGTTAGTGCATCCAAAAAAGCCATATCTCTAAGTATATCTTCAGCTTCTAAACGCTCTGTCGCATCATTAAAAACCGCCAAAAATTCCTCTCCAATATCAATCCCTGATATTTCCATCATCACTTGTGAACCATCACGACAAGACACTCGATAGTTATTTGCGGGTATGTCGTTATTATTATTCAGCGCCTTTTCAAGTGAGTCTTGCCACAGGTCTTTTACAAGTGCTCTGTATTGCGGATCTGGATACGCTTTATCCCACCACGACTTCAGGTTAGGAACATCTTCTACTGTATAACCGAATACGTCGACAAACCGTTGATTTACTCTTAAAATATCTCCTGTTTTAGCGCATACGTTACATACTGGCATAGGGAGAACAGTGAATAACTTTGCATAATGGCTTATCTCGTGTTTGCGCATCGGATTAAGTGTACTTTGAGATAAGTAACTCATTGGCATATCATTTTTTTCAATACTAAGCTTTTCATTCATTTCTAAAGCAAAATACCATTCAAGCCACCAGTGCTCTACACGCTCAAGCACCTTTAGCTCAACATTCTTTTTAGCGGTTGAACGTTTAATTAAACTAAATAGCTCATGTACATAATTAGGCTCTTGAAAAATATGAGGGTTCTTGAGTTTTATTAACTCGTAAAAAAGGTGATAGGCTGACTTTTTAAACTCTGTCGTTTTACTGGAGAGTAATTCACTATCCACAAAATCAGATTCGTTTGTGTAGTGTTCAACTAAAGAATTTATCTTGTTTATTTGATAGGCGTAATTCATATATTCATTCCATTGACTATATATCAAGCGACTTAAAGTGGTTTACATTCATATACTCACCACTATATTTATTTTATTAAGTGTATATTTACTCTAGTAGTTTTAAAAGGAAATACTATTAATAAAACTTAATAACTACATGAATTAGTCTATAGCCCTAATTCATTAGTTCAGATCACTTAAATTTCACTGAAGCTTCAGCTCAATAACGCGTTTAAGTCTAGTTTGCTATTTGTTATATAAATAAAATACTGACTAATTCCTCTCTTTGCGCCCTTAGTCTCTTTAAGCACAAACAAAATACATGCTATAATCGCGGCCTTTCCAAGTTAACAGCAATCTGTATAAGCGAAATTATTCATGAGCGAAAATAGTCACATTAAAGTCATCGTTGGTATGTCCGGCGGTGTTGATTCTTCTGTATCTGCATATTTATTACAACAACAGGGCTACCAAGTAGAAGGCCTGTTTATGAAGAACTGGGAAGAAGATGACAATGATGAATACTGTGCTGCCGCTGATGATTTAAAAGATGCGCAAGCAGTGTGCGACAAATTAGGCATTGAGCTTCACACTGTTAACTTTGCAGCAGAATACTGGGACAACGTATTTGAGTACTTTTTAGCAGAGTACAAAGCAGGCCGTACACCTAACCCAGATATAATGTGTAACAAAGAAATTAAATTTAAAGCTTTTTTAGAATTTGCAGCTCAAGCGCTAGGCGCAGACTTTATTGCAACGGGTCACTATGTTCGCCGTGAGCTTCGCGATGACAAATACGTAATGTGTCGCGGGCTTGATAACAATAAAGATCAAAGCTACTTCTTATATACCTTAAGTCATGAACATATTGGCCAAACGTTATTCCCTGTAGGTGATATCGAAAAACCTGAAGTACGCCGCATAGCTGAAGAGCAAGACCTAATCACTCACGATAAAAAAGATAGCACTGGTATCTGCTTTATTGGTGAGCGTAAATTTAAAGACTTTTTACAAAAGTTCTTACCAGCACAACCTGGCGTTATCGAAGACACAGACGGTAATGACGTAGGCGAACACGAAGGCTTAATGTACCACACACTTGGACAACGCAAAGGCTTGTTAATTGGTGGAATGAAAGAAGGTTCTGGTGAGCCTTGGTACGTAGTAGATAAAGACCTTGAGCGAAATGTACTTATTGTGGGCCAAGGTAAAGATCACCCTCGCCTATACAGCAACGGTCTTAACGCAAACCAACTTCACTGGGTAGACCGTATTGGCCCTAAAGGCACAACTCGCTGCACAGTAAAAACGCGTTACCGCCAAGAAGACTTAAGCTGTACCCTACTTGTAGGTGAAGACGGCATGGCCCGCGTATTGTTCGACGAGCCACAAAAAGCAGTGACGCCTGGTCAATCTGCCGTATTTTACGCAGAAGATATCTGTTTAGGTGGCGGTATTATTGATTCGGTGATTAAGTAATGAATGAACACCAAGTCATGGCGCTTGCCGCCATGTGCCAGGCTGCTAAACAAATTCAAAAAATTGCCCAATATGGCAACAATAACGAACATGATTTAGAAATATTACTTTCAAGTATTATTCAAACATCTCCGGCATCGCCAGAAGATGTTTATCAAGGCACTGACAACTTACGTGATGGCTATAAAACATTAATGGCACAGCTTACTGCTGGCGCTCAAAAAGATGTTGAAATAGTTAAATACGTAGGTGGTTTAATGCAACTTGAGCGCGCACTGAGCGCAAACGACAAAAGCTTAAACGAATTAGGTAAACGAATAGATGATATTCATCGTCGTTTAGATCATTTTGCTATTACCGACGAGAGCGTTGTCGCCGGTTTAGCAGATATATACTCGTCGGTGCTGAGCCCCCTTGGGCACCGAATACAGGTTTATGGTAAACCCGAGTTACTAAAACAGCAGCTCACTCAAAATAAAATCCGTGCATTATTATTAGCCGGCATTAGAAGTGCAGTGTTATGGCGTCAAATGGGCGGCAAACGCCGTCACTTTTTCTTTGCAAAAAGAAAAATACTCGCCATTGCTAAAACAAAAATTTAACTATCGTTCAAACTAAAATTTAGGAGTTATTATGGAGCTTTCAGCGTTAACGGCTATCTCTCCAGTGGATGGTCGCTACGGCAGCAAAACCACTGAACTACGCAGTATTTTCAGCGAATTTGGCTTAATCAAATACCGCGTAATTGTTGAAGTGCGTTGGTTGCAAGCGTTAGCTGCAGCAAGCGATATTAAAGAAGTACCTGCATTTAGCGAAGAAGCTAATGCACTTCTAAACGCCATTGTAGATAACTTCAGTGAAGCTGATGCACAACGCGTTAAAGATATAGAACGCACTACAAATCACGATGTTAAAGCGGTTGAATACCTACTAAAAGAAAAAGTCGCCGATAACAGTGAGCTTCATGCAATAAACGAATTTATTCACTTTGCTTGTACTTCAGAAGATATTAACAATCTATCTCATGGTTTAATGCTAAGCGAAGCGCGTAAAAATGTTTTACTTCCTTATTGCGATGAACTTTTAAGCGCAATTAAAGCTAAAGCAATTGAATACAAAACAATCCCAATGATGACTCGTACGCACGGACAACCTGCTACACCATCAACTATGGGTAAAGAGTTTGCTAACGTATATATGCGCTTAAAGCGTCAACGCGGGCAAATTGCACAAGTAGAGATGCTAGGTAAAGTTAATGGTGCTGTTGGTAACTACAACGCTCACCTTAGCGCATACCCAGATTACGACTGGCATACACATGCAGATAAATTTGTATCAAGTTTAGGCTTAACACTAAACCCATTTACTACACAAATTGAACCGCATGACTATATTGCAGAATTATTTGACGCAATTGCACGTTTTAACACTATATTGTTAGATTTCGACCGTGACATGTGGGGTTACATTGCCCTTAATCACTTTAAGCAAAAAACAATTGCTGGCGAAATTGGCTCATCAACAATGCCACATAAAGTTAACCCAATTGATTTTGAAAACTCAGAAGGCAACTTAGGCTTAGCAAATGCTATTTTTGCTCATCTTGCACAAAAATTACCCGTTTCTCGCTGGCAGCGTGACCTTACTGATTCAACGGTATTACGTAACCTAGGTGTAGGTATGGGTTATGCAATTATTGCATACCAATCAACACTTAAAGGTGTAAGCAAGCTTGAAGTAAACGAGCAACGTTTAGCTGACGAGCTTGATCAAAACTGGGAATTGCTAGCCGAGCCGATTCAAACAGTTATGCGTAAATATGGTATTGAAAAGCCATACGAAAAACTTAAAGATTTAACACGCGGTAAACGTGTAAACAAAGAAATAATGGCTGACTTCATCGATGGTTTAGACCTTCCAGAGCACGCTAAAGTAGAAATGAAAAAACTAACACCTGCTAATTACATTGGTCGTGCTGTTGAGTTTATTGATGATTTAGTTTAAAAACTAAATTGCTCTTTTAAAAAGCGAAAGGATCATCCTTTCGCTTTTTTTGTTTTAACCCCATTGCACTAACTAGTAGGCATAATGTATGTATCAATTAAAAATAAATAATTTGTCTGAGCAAGAGTTTTTAAGCCATTTTTGGCAAAAAAAGCCGCTTTTAATCAAACAGGGTTTTGCTAATTTTCAAGACCCGCTTGATGCTAATGAACTTGCCGGCCTAGCAATGGAAGAAAGCATAGAGTCACGTATTATCACCAATCATAAAAATGACTGGCAAACGCACCAAGGTCCATTTGAAGACTTTGAGCAGTTAACAGACGATCATTCTACATTGCTCGTGCAAGCAGTTGATCACTGGCATAGCGAAGCTGCACAACTACTAGAGCCATTTAGGTTTATTCCAAACTGGCGCATAGATGATTTAATGATCAGCTATTCAACGCCTAATGGTGGTGTTGGCCCACATTTAGACCAATATGACGTATTTATTATTCAAGGCGAAGGTAAACGTCATTGGCGTGTAGGCCTGCCCGATCCAACACTTAAACAGTTTGCTCAAAACAAAAAGTTACTGCAAGTTGAACCTTTTGAAGCCGTAATTGATTGCATATTAGAACCAGGCGATATTTTGTATATTCCACCAGGGTGCCCTCACGAAGGTTACGCTGTAGAAAACGCACTAAATTATTCAGTTGGTTTTAGGGCGCCAAATCAACAAGATTTATTGTCGAGCTTTGCCGATCATATTATTGATACCGAAAGCGGACAAAAACGTTATACCGATCACAACATCACACTAAGAAAATCAAAAGGTGAACTTACAAACCTTGAAGTTGATAAAGTTAAAACACTGATGGCGGCACTTTTAGAAAATGACGATTTATTTAAACAATGGTTAGGCTCAACGCTTAGTCAGCCCAAGCATGAAATGGATTTAGCACCAGTAGAACCTCCATTTACACCTGAGCAAATAAGCGATGATTTAAGTGATGAAGAAGCTGTGTTTGAGCGTTTAGGTGGCACGCGTGCTATTTATCAGCAGCTCGATACCGAAGTGTTATTAAGTGTAAACGGTGAAAATTACGCTATGCCATTAACTGACTTAGCGGCGGTAAAACTACTTACCGATAATACTGAATTTGAAAGTTCAGCATTAAATTTAACAAACCCAAGTTTAGTTTTTACTCAAACTTTTACTACACTTGTTAATGAGGGGCTTTGGTTTAATATAGACCAAGAGTAATAATACCAATTTTATTAATAATGGTGAGCATTTTGCAGCGTAAAATATTATGTATACAGGTTAGTTAAAAATTTTAATTTTCACCTGATATTGGCTTAAATAATTTTGCTGTGATTGCTTACTCATTTTAATTGGCTATCAATAGGAGTTTGCAATGGGCTATCTGGTTGATAAGGTTGAATGGGATATAAAAAAAGATATGCTACAAAAAATTCGAGAGCGAGTTTTTGTTTACGAGTTACATATCCCCAAGCACATCGAATTTGATAGCCTAGATAAAATTGCATTACATGTACTTGTTACAGACGATGCAAACTGCCCTATTGCAACAGGTCGGCTGTGTACAGATGGCTTAATCGGCAGAATAGCGGTATTACCCGAGCACCGTAATCGCAAAGTATATAAATCGCTTCTTAACTTTATTGTTGAATTAGCTTCCAACCAAGGTATAGAAGAAGTAAGCATTAATTGTATTTTAAATGAGGTAGAGCGTTTTAAGCGAAATGGCTTTATTCAGCAAGGAAATGTTTTTATGGAGGCGGGAATTCCTAGGCAACGTATGCAATGCTCTGTTTCGGCGTTTAATACAACCCCCTTCACACTTGTCCATTAGATAAAGAAAAGGGCTATAAATAAGCTATCACCCTCTACATTGTTACTTAACCCAAACTGTAGTTACTTTGGTTCATTTGCCCACAGCGGTTCATTATCATACATTTCGTACAAGCCATGTGCTCTATTTATAAGTAAGTTAGCAAAATCTACCTGCGTTTTATCACGCGCGCCTGTACTCATAATTTGATCCGCTTTTAATTGCCACTGCAAAGAAAAATAACGCATTGCATCGCGAGCATCTGTAGCTGCACTTACTTCAGCATGATCTGTAGGTAAGCGCCCTGTTACTACCCAATATGTTTTACCGTTTTGGGCTTTAAATTTCCACATTGCACAAAGTGGTGCTAAAAATCGGCTGTCTTTATCAACTACTGATTTTGGCATAATGCCCTTTTCGGCTAAATGTTTTTGCGCTGCTTGAAAACATTCGCGTTGCCACTGCATTCTTTGCTCATCAGTTATAACTTGCTCTTTTGCTGTTAACGGCTTTTTTTCTTGTTGTTGCATTTTTAATAACCTTTTACTTCTTTTTTAACACTCTAAGGGCTTAGTAAATAAGGTGCAAGTATAAAAAGGTCGTTTGCACCTTAAAGCGCTCTGTTTGCTGTGTTTTTAGCCAAACTATTATTTTATATTGTGATCAAACGAACCTACATCACCCGGAAAAACTACTGGAGACTCAATACCGTCTTTACTAACAGAGGCTACACCAAAGTAATAATTATCAATCACTACGTTTTTAAGTGTGTACTGTGAAACCTTACCAACGTATTTACTAAACTGCCATTGCGGCTCGCTCGTGTAACGCCAATAAATTTTATAGCCAGCAATATTTTCATCACTGCTTTGTTGCCATGAAAACGACGTATCAGCTGTAACAGCGCCCTTTATTTTAACTTCTTTTGGCGGTGCGGGTGCCCACGCCATAGACGCCATCGTTACCGCATTAAGTGAAGTTAACTTAGCCGTATAATCAAAATCAACACCTTCAATGGTATCACCATACTCAACACCATTTTCAGTGCGTAAATCTTGATGCTGACGATCGTAGTGCTCGTTAGTTTCCATAATACGCACTGCTGCAAAACCTGCATCATTAAATGGGCGATGATGCCCACCACGACCAAATCTATCTAATCGATATACAAGCATTGTATCTAAATTAGGAATGTATCTGTCAGCAATAGTATCTATGTAGCGAGCTAAATTACGACTCGCAGAATCAACTTCACCACCTGTAAAGCGCCGAGTATTAGCTTGCTCTTTTGTTTCTACAACACGGGTACCTTCTGAAAATATACGTGCAGTCGTGTTATTAGTTACCCCATTAATACCGGTAATATTGCCAATCATATCGTTGTTTAAAACGCCATGAACTTGCCAGTTATGCTTTTGTGCATAAGCCGTTAATATTTTACCGCCAAACAAACCTTGCTCTTCGCCCGAAAGCGCCGCGTAAACTACCGAACCATTAAATTTGTATTTACTTAAAACACGAGCTGCTTCTATTACTCCTGCCACGCCCGATGCATTATCGTTAGCACCCGGTGAATCACTCGTAAAGTCCATAACATCACTTACACGTGAATCTATATCACCCGACATCATCACCATCCGATTCGGCTCGCTCGACCCACGTTGAATAGCCACTATGTTAACCACTTCAACAGGATTAGGAATGCGTTTTTCGCCCGATATAGTGTCCTTTACTTCAATAATTTCCAGACAACCACCACACTGCACAGATATTTTTTCAAATTCTTTTTTTATCCAACGCCTAGCCGCACCAATACCTCGCGTATCCGATTTAGTCTCTGAAAGCGTATGGCGAGTACCAAAATCCACCAGCGTTTGAATGTCACTACCGATACGGGTAGCCGACACTTCACTTGCTATATCGTGTAACTTTTGTTGGTCGGTATATTGTAATTGCGTTTCACCATGTGCTGATAATGCAAGTGAGCAAGCGCCTGCAATTGCAGTAAATTTGAGTAACGTTGTTGTGATTTTTAAAGGTGTTTTAAGCATCTATTAGCTCCTAATTATTATGGTGTAACCATTACTTAACTAAGATTTTATGGCAATACATTTGAGGTAGATGTAGAAAGGAGCACGCTAAAGCGCAGTTATAGTAATACTTAGAGAGTTAATTGAGTCGTACAATCAACATAATACCGGTCATAGGAATTAACCCAAACATCCACAGCTTTATTCCTAAAATATATTTTTTAAAGCTCCCTTTATTTATACAAGATCTAACTCTACTTCTATAACCGTTAAAATCACCCAAAATTAAAAACACAATTCCAATTACGATTGCGTAAAATAGAGCACCAATAAGTAAAGGGTTTTGCTTAAAAGTACTGATTATTTTATCTAAGTAGTGAATGTCAAACGTCATAGCTAAAAGAAAACTATATACAGTAGATATCATAGCTAACAATGCTGCAGCATTTATGGCCGTATTTTTATTTCTTGAGTCTAATTTTTTCATCCACTGAGCACACACAAAATGAACAGCGCAAATAAATGTTCTCATTTTCAATCCTTGAATAACGTCTAACTAATTAATTGCTAATACAATATTATATTTTGAGGTTAAATTACAAACCTTGTTACACAATAATCTATTAAAAAATATGTTTTTCGTGGCACACTGTCATTGTTTATATATTAATAGTTTAAGTTATGCGTCAGCTAAAAGAAGATACAGTTAAAAGTAACCTTATTGAGTCGCAGCAAAGTGCATACGGCCCCGTATGCGTGTATCAAAATAAAGAATACCGGTGGTTAACGCTTGCACAAAAAACCAATGAAGACATTACAATTCAGGGCGTTATGAACCTTATACACCCTGAGCAAGTAATAGTACCTGTAAACCAGTGTATGATGTTATTTTTACTTAAACCGGTAGATACACTAAATATATTAAATTTAGGCTTGGGCACTGCAGGGTTTGAGCGAATTATGTATCACTTACAAAGTAATACGCCTTACATAAACACCATCAATACATTTAACACGGTAGAAATAAACCCAAGCATTGCCTTAATTGCTGCCCAGCACTTTAAGTTACCAATTAAGCACAGCACCTATTTACAATGCGCCGAGCAATATATTACCCAATGCACTGATCACTTTAACGTAATCACTATCGATATTTTTAGTGGTGAATATCACCAGCCTTTTTTAACCAGCGATAGCTTTTGGCAAAATATAAATAGCTGCAGTGAGCAAAATACGCAAGTAATCATTAATTTAAACCCACAAACTGGCCAAGAGCTGCAAATGCTTTTAGTACTTTTAAGGCAACATTTTAAGTGCTTAGGGATAATAGAGTTTAACGAATACAAAAATATAGTGATCATACTAAGCCAGCAAACATTAATGCACATAAACGTTGATGAAATACAAAACTCACCTGTGTTTATAAATTTTGCACCAAACCTTTATAAAAGTATTAACAGCATTTACCACATTGAATAAAACGCGTTACCGTCCAGGTTCATGTTTTTCATAGCACGGTAAGCTTGTTTCTAACTTCTCCCAGTTAGCTTTAGACGTAACAAAATTATGCGATAAAACCTGCTCAGTAATATCGCTATCAAATATTCCTAAACGAATTCGTATTCTGCTTTTGTCATCATTATTGCTACTGTAAACCGGCGAGCCACACCACTTACAAAAGTAACGAGTGCGCCCTGGTTTAAAACTAAATTCACTAAGTAATGCTTTTCCTTTGGTTATTGTGAAGTCATCTGTATTTACAAAGCCATTGGTTGCAAATGCAGTCCCGCTGTTTTTTCTGCACAGTGAACAATGACAATGAATAATGCTGGTTATACTACCCGACACTTCAACCCTTACCTCACCGCACAAACACGAACCCGTATACATATAACATCCTAACTATTAAATTATTTTAAACTCAGCTGAAATTTGCTGAGTTGATTTAATGGATAAGTTTACTGGTTAATTTTTTGAATGGAATAATAATTTTTGTATCTTCGCAGTTCCCACGCCATTACCTATTGCTTTAATGGTTGACATAAAAACATTAAATTGGTTACATAACTCTCAATAAAAACTATAGCCAAAATTTAAATTGGTTAACCAAATATCAATAATATTACGAGAGCCAATTATGTCTTCCAAACACATTTTAATTCTATGTTTGTTTAGCACGCTATCAGCATGTTCAACCATTCAAAAAAGTACATCGAGCGATTGGCTACTTATTGATAACTTTGAAAATTCACTTAGCAAGTGGCAAAGTGTCGATACCCAAAATGAAACTAAACCACAGGTTAAAAACCCACAAATAACAGTTATACAACCAGAACAAGCAAACTCATCAACAAATCATTATTTACTAAAAAAACCTGCAGCTGAGGGCATTGTAGGAAATCGTAAAGCGCTTTCTTATACAAAACTTCCACAAGCGGTTGAAGTTGGTCAAACCTACACATTTTATATGCGTATAAACGTAGCTGCTTTTCCTAATAACCATGCTTTTGGATTAAGCAACCTTACGCCAGAGCTAATTAATAAACATGCGTACGATGCGTTTGAGCCTACACTTCGCGTAACCGATAAAACAGAATCAAACGGGTTTGTAAACGATGGCGCTTTAATGGTTAAAACCGACAGCGGGTATAGCAACATTCAAAACTACACTACCAAACAATCGGCCAAGCCACTGCAAACAAATACCTGGTACGACGTATGGTACGTTGTTAATAACGCAGCAGCCTCAGAGCAAGGTCAGCAATATGATGTTTACGTAAAAGGTGGTGAATTTAGCAAGCAAACACTGGTGTATAAAAATGCACAATTTAGAATGAAGCGCGAACAACCTCTTATATATTTTTTAGCAAACTGTAATACAGGCCCAATTAAAAAGCCTTACGGAAATGGTGGTCTCAGATATGACGATTTATACATGAGCAAAGGTACAAACCTAAATAACCCAATGCTATAAAGTAAGTGAAGTGTTTTTAGGTGTTCTTTTATACATAAGTTTATATTAATAACGCTCTAGCATATTCACAATTAATACCTTACAAACCTGCATTTAAAAATACTTAAATGGTATAATAGCCACCATTATTTGCCATTTAAGTTTTTAAAATGTATCGATTATTTGAAAAAATGACAAAAGCATTTCCTGAGGATCAACCTACTCAGCCGCCTTCGACTTTATTTGCTTTTTG
Organism: Pseudoalteromonas sp. SWXJZ10B; assembly: GCF_015864475.1. Lineage (NCBI taxonomy): Bacteria > Pseudomonadati > Pseudomonadota > Gammaproteobacteria > Alteromonadales > Pseudoalteromonadaceae > Pseudoalteromonas > Pseudoalteromonas sp. SWXJZ10B. The sequence continues at coordinate 19,090 of NZ_JADYXD010000006.1, read as the reverse complement.
TCGTCACTACACCAAAGGAATGGAATTGTCGTTGGTGCTAATGTCAATCAGCGCCGCCATGCTCGCTATTTTAGAGGTTTCTTTATTTAGCTATATGGGGCAGCTTGTTGATTGGTTAACGGCCTACACACCCGAAACCTTGTTTGTAGAGCAAAAATCAGAACTTATCAAAATGGCTGTCATGCTCTTACTGGTATTGCCCGTAGTCGTATTTTTTCATTCTGCTATTTTGCACCAAGCATTACTGGGCAATTACCCTATGTCGATTCGCTGGTTAGCGCATCGTTATTTACTGCGCCAAAGTGTGAGCTTTTATCAAAATGAGTTTGCAGGAAGAATAGCCACCAAAGTATTACAAACCTCTTTAGCCGTTCGCGAAACAGTGACCAAACTACTCGATGTATTAATGTACATAGTGGTTTATTTTGGCTCAATGGTATTTTTAGTTGCCGAAGCTGATTGGCGCTTAATGATCCCTTTACTGGTTTGGTTAGTTTTATACATTTGCGTACAGCTTTATTTTGTACCTCGCCTTAAAAAAATTGCCAGCTCACAAGCTGATGCGCGCTCAGAAATGACCGGTCGAATTGTTGATAGCTACACAAATATTTCTACTATTAAATTGTTTTCGTATACCCAGCGTGAAGAGCAATACGCAAAACAAAGCATGGATGTATTTTTGCAGCCTGTGTACAAACAAATGCGCTTGGTAACCAGCCTAAACTTTGTTATTCAAAGCTTAAATTATTTATTAGTATTTTCGGTTACCGCAGTATCACTTTATTTATGGTCGCTTAGTGCAATTAGCGCAGGTGCCATTGCAGTTGCTGTTAGTTTAGCGCTTAGATTAAACGGTATGGCGCAATGGATCATGTGGGAAATAAGCAGCTTGTTCGAAAACATTGGCACCGTAGCCGATGGTATGAAAACACTGTCTAACCCTATTGAAGTTGCCGATAAACCAAATGCCGATACACTTAACGTAAGCCAAGGTGCTATTGAGTTTAACAACGTACATTTTAACTACGGCAAAGCTGCAAACGAGACTAATCGCAGCCCAGTAATGAATGGTTTAAACTTAAACATTAAACCTGGCGAAAAAATTGGCTTAGTCGGTCGCTCTGGTGCAGGTAAATCAACACTTGTTAACTTGTTACTGCGTTTTTACGATACTGACTCAGGAACAATAAAAATTGATGGGCAAAACATCACAGACGTAAGCCAAGAAAGTCTACGCCGCTACATAGCGATGGTTACGCAAGACACTTCCCTGCTTCATCGCTCAGTAAAAGACAACATTTTGTATGGTCGCCCTGATGCAACACAAGACGAAATGATCAACGCGACCAAACAAGCTAAGGCACTTGAGTTTATAAACGACTTGGTAGATAGCAAAGGTAACAAAGGCTTTGATGCACAAGTGGGCGAACGCGGTGTTACTCTTTCAGGCGGTCAACGCCAACGTATTGCTATTGCACGTGTGCTACTTAAAAATGCACCCATACTTATACTCGACGAAGCCACCAGCGCACTCGACTCAGAAGTAGAAGCGGCAATTCAGGCAAGTCTTGATGACTTAATGACAGGCAAAACAGTAATCGCCATAGCGCATAGGCTCTCAACCATTGCACAAATGGACAGATTAATTGTACTTGATGACGGCGGCGTAGTTGAGCAAGGCACTCATGAAGAACTAATCGCTAAGGGTGGGATTTACGCAGCCCTGTGGACACATCAAACAGGCGGGTTTATAGGCGTCGATTAGCCATTAATATTACCTTACTGTAGACGTGGTTTATATTCTGCTGCTACCTAAACAAAAAAGCGAAGATGCCTTAAAGGCTCTTCGCTTTTTTGTTTAAAGTTATAAATAGAGTTTATAACTTTTTTATAAACTAAGAGATTAGTCTTAATCCTATCATTATCAGCATAACCACATTAGCAAGCACACCAATTAAAAAGAAGTAACTACGTGGACTTGGGTTTTTCTCCGTTGCTATAGCGTAGTACAGCGCCATGTGAATTAAACGCGCAATTAAGTACACCCAAATACACATTGCAAAAATCGGGCTTTGATAATTAATTACAAACGCAAATAACACCGTACCTATAAATAATGCGCTGTTTTCAAGCGTATTATGAAACGTACGATGCGCTCTAAATATAAAGCTATCGTGCGATAAATCCTCGTCAATTTTACCTGGTACAGCATTTGGCTCTTTAGCTTTGCTAAACGTAGCCACAGCCCACTGTACAAGCAACATAATTAAATAGAGGTAAAATGCCAAATAGGCCGAAAGTGCAACTTCAGTCATTACTAAATCCCTTATTTTGTTTTTTAACTTAGTTTAGAATGCAATTTTAAAGCCTAAGTTAATACACTGATATTTAAAAGGTTAATTTAATAAACCTAATTACATATGTAAGTAACTCACGGCGTTGTATAAAATTTACTTGTTATGATTTTAAAAAATAACATCAAAACTGAGCTGTATACTGCTAGGTTTACTCCGATCTAAAAAGCTTAAACTCTTCAAACGCACAATCCCACAACACAACTTGATTACGACCCAAAGACTTAGCCTCATAAAGTGCTAAATCAGCCTGTTCAATTAACTCAGAAGGTGTTCTGGCTTTAAATTTAATAGACGTAACCCCAAAACTACACGTAACAGGAATATCATCAAATATCGCTTTTTCTACTTTAATACGAATAGCTTCAGCAATACGTATTGCTTGCTCTTGAGTCGTGTTGGGTAAAATAATACAAAATTCTTCGCCACCAAAACGGGCAACGCTATCGCTCGTACGTATATTAGCTTGTAAAAGACTGGCAACGCCACAAAGTACGGTGTCGCCAATGCTGTGCCCATAAGTATCGTTAACACTTTTAAAATGGTCAATATCGACCATTAAAATACAGTACTCTTCAATCTGAGGTAAATCCAAAAAGTCGCGATTCATAATTTCAAATAAAATACGGCGGTTATAACAATTGGTCAAAGGGTCTCTCGCGGCCAAATAGTCTAACTCTTCATTACGTTTTTTAGAGGCAATAAAGCTTCGATAAACCAATAAAACAATAGCTAAGCAAGCGGCTAATAAAAATGCGAGCGCAATACTCGCGTATTTGTTTTTTGCAAGCTCTAGCTCTGATATAACCCTAGCTTGGCCTGATATTTCAATTTCATTGTTTTTCTTTTCAAGCTCAAGTTGATGGAGTTTTTCTTTTTCTCTTAACGTTTCCAGCTCTATTTCCATTTTGTGAGAATGCAAATGTGCTTTTTCAAGAGCAAGCTTACTTTCGTCTCTTTCGTATTGAATGATTCCGGTCAGGGCAATTTCTTCTTCTGCGTAACGTAGTGATTCATTTATTCGTCCACGCTGTTTTTCTGCTATTCGAATTTCACGATAAGCGTATAGCATATGTAACTTATCATCTATTTCGGTTGATAAAGCGAGTGACCTTTTTAGTAAAGAAATCGCCTCATTTGTATCAATACCAATTAAAATCGCCGCAAGCGCTGTTAGCGACTTTATCTCATAAAGCTTACTGCCCGTTTCTCTGGCGAACGACAACGACTCTTTGTAATACTCTATAGCCTTGTTTTTATTCCCTTGGGCACGATAAATATTAGCAATAATACGCGCCGTTATAGAAATGTAGGATGTAAGATTTTTGGTTTTATAAGTTACGTAAGCTTTCTGAGCAAATCTCATCGCTGATTCTAAGTCGCCAGACTCATAGTTAATAACAGCCATTTCTCTTAAGGCCGACGCGAGCGTTTTTTCCTCGACCACACCTTTTGGTAAATCAATGGTTATTTGATAGAAAATCTCGGCCTGATCAAACTGCTTTAATCGTGTGTATAGCAGCCCCATTTAATTGGATGTTTTAGCAATCCCAAGCACGTTATTTACTTTTTTATAATATAAATATGCCTCATTTATATGCTTAAGTGATTTTTCATAAAGGTTGATATGTCGATAAATAATACCAGCACCTAATAATGCTTTAGCCAAGCCAACAGGATCGTCAATTTCTTTATGTATTTCTAATGCTCGAGTGCTGTAATCAAGGGCTAAAACTAAGTTGTCTAAATAGCGCTGCGCTTCTGCTAGTGTATTTAATGTACGCGCCATCAACTTTAAATCATCTAAATTAGTATATATATCTAAAGCTTTGGTATAAAAATGAGCCGTTTGCTCTCTATTTTCAAGACGCTTATACGACTGAGCTAATTTTTTATACGTTTCACCTAACTGTTTTTGTATTTGTTCGTCTTTATTTACAAGGTATTTTAAAGCAGATGAATATTGCGTTATCGCGTCATTGTATTTTTTTTGTTCATAAAACGAATCCCCCTTTGTTAGGAGTACTTGTGCTATAAAAAACTCATCGCCATACACAAGCGTTGTTGGTAATAAAGTTTCAATGCGGTTAGCAAGTTCGTCATAACGTTTTTCATCTAATAATATTTTTATATAATTAATAGACGCCTTTATTTGGTTGCGTGAATCATTTAATTTACTGTAATAAGCCGAGGATTGTGAAAAGTGATGAAGCGATTCATTAATATTGTTATTTTTTTTATTCGCTTTACCTAATAAGTTATGTAATTTTGCGCTGAGTAACGTGTCATCAGCACTTTGCGCTTGTAACAACAACGCCTTACTTAGTTCGATACTTGTTATAACGTCAGTATCCATAAGTAATTCGGCTCTTTTTAGCAGCCCTGTATTAGATTCATTGATTAAACTGTATGAGGTGGTTTCTTGCGCGTAAGCGCTACTTAAACTAATAAACAAAGCAAAAAGCAAAGCTTTCACTAACAATTTAGAATTATAAATTCGATTTACGAAGAAAGTGTGTACTTGCGAAGTTAAGTCCATCTTTCGCGTGTGATACGAGTAAGTGTAAAATTCCATATTTACCATTTTAGTGATTTGTTATTAATTTAATGCAAAAATTCTGGCGATAAAATATACACATAAAGACTGCAGGTCAAGTTTCGCTGCAATATGGGTAATTGTTAATTTATGATTTTAGCATAATTATGCATATTGCAGCTTAATTCTTTTTTAGCTTAATCGTACGCTGTAAGTTATTAAATGAGAAAACCTAGCTTCTTAGTTTAAGGGTAACCAATACAACACCGTGGTCGGTAGTTAAATCATCACGCTCATATTCGGGGTTTATTAAGTGCCTGTCGTAAGTGTTATACGCGCTTACTTCAAAAAAGCTGTCATCGTAACTAGCGTCAAACTCACACGACAATAAAATGTAATCAAGCACAGAGCTGCTCGCGCCATAATAATGTGTTGGCGGCCTTAACGGTGCTGTCTTTGTTATATTTATATTTTTTACTTGGCTTTTATCCGCTGAATCAACAATCTCGCTGTTATTGCGATCACAATCACTTTGTTCATCGTTTGTTATTGCTTCATCGCTAATCACTTCATCATTACTTAGCTGCGACTTAACAAACAAATCCCATGAATCATTTAGACAATATTTAGCGAGGTAGGTTTTAGCGTCAAACGCAGGGGCAAAACGTAGCGTATTAGTAAGTAAATGACTGAGCACACCATCAGCTAGGTCGTTATTAAAATCGCCCATTAGCATCATGGGTTGCTGCGTAGCTTCGCGGCGAGTAATCATTTGTATCATTAGCAATGTAGCTTCACTACCACGCTGAATAGTTGAGCCCCACCCTCCTGCTACATTTGCTTTTAAAATCTCAATTATGTTTTTCTCGGGCGTAAGCTCTTTATTATGCTCATCAACATTAATCATCGGGCGCTTAGATTTAAAATGCACCACATAACAATCAGTATTGCCTATGTGCGGTAAAGTAACGGTCGCTCTCAATACCTTACGACTAAAAGTAAACTCACTATTAAGGCCAAGCGTACTTGCAAGCTCGCTGTCATGCTCAACCGCTGCTACCTCAACTATGGGATATTTAGAGGCAATCGCCACTACGGGGCGCTTATAAATAAAATCATCAATCACCTCTGGTGTATCTACCACCGCAAAGTAATTATAGCCTTGCTCAGCAACTAGCTCTTTTAACGAATCAATACTAAACACTTCCTGAAAACCAATCACATCAGGCGCATGTTCTGTTAAGTAATCAGCAATCCAACGCTGCTTTTTGGCCCACTGTTGCGCGGTATAAATTTTCTCAAACTCATAGTATGCATTGGGTGGCTCAAGATAGTTAAACAGGTTAAATGTGGCTATTTTTAGTTGGGTGTTAATAATTACAGATTCTTCACGGTTTAAATCTGTATCTAACTGTTTAAGATCTTGATTGCTGATGGGTATCGCCTAAGTAAAGTTGAAAGTGTTGCTTGCTTATAAACTATCATTTTATTACATGTTTACGTAATAAATCAGCCAGCTTAATTGTAATTTTATACACTCTTTTATTTTAGTCTTTATTATATCCCTCAATAAATAGCATTAACGTGCTTAACCAGATAAAATTCGCGGCAATTAAATATGAGCGAAGTGAAGTTGTCATGAGTAGAAAGATTGAACTATTAGCCCCAGGCGGTGATGTAAACGCGGTAAAAGCCGCCATTGTAGCCGGTGCTAATGCGGTTTATTGTGGGTTAGATACCTTTAATGCACGTAACCGAGCGTCTAATCTTTCGTTTGATGAGCTTAACGGCGCACTTCGCCTAGCCCATGAATACGGCTGTGAGATTTTTTTAACGCTAAATGTAGTTATATTAGAGCACGAAATGGGTGCGCTATTTAAGCTATTAAATCAGCTAGTAAATACCACGCTCGATGGCATTATTGTGCAAGATTTAGGGTTGTTCAATATAGTTAAAAAGCACTTTCCTACGTTGCATATTCACGCATCAACTCAGTTAACCACGCATAACGAATCACAGGTTGAGTTTTTAGCGCGCATTGGCGCTACACGTGTAAATTTATCGCGCGAGCTTAACTTAACTGAAATTAAAATACTGACCGACGTAGCGCATAAATGCGACGTATTAACCGAAGTATTTGTGCACGGCGCATTATGTATTGCGTTTTCAGGGCAATGTTATTCAAGCTCAGTAAGTGTGGGTAACTCGGGTAATCGTGGTCGCTGCTCGCAAGCGTGTCGTGATGAATACGAGCCAACTGCGATGGGTAACAAGCATCCGTTAAACTTAAAAGATAACTCAGCTTATTTCGACCTGCCAGAGCTAGTAGCCGCAGGTGTTGATTCGTTAAAGGTAGAAGGTCGTATTAAAGGCGCTAACTACGTACATACGGTTATTGATAGCTGGCGCAAACAGATAGACACGTTTGTGCAAACCGGTAACCTAATTGAAGACGATTCAAGCTTATACAAAGTATTTAACCGTAACTTTACTAATAAGTTTTTAACCGGCGACATGACCAAAAACATGTTTACCGATAACCCGCGCGACCATAGCTTTGATCACGCAAATGAAAAAAACAACGCAATTTCGGTCGTGCAAATTTACGATGCACAGCAAGAGCTTTCTACTCAAAAAAGTGAAATTGATTCGTTAGTTAAAAAGAAAATTGAATTTTTAGATATTTCAAAGCGCGAGCTTACATTAGAATTTTCAGGGCAATTAAATCAGCCATTCACTGTAAACATAATTATTGAAGATAAAAACGATATTACGCTTTCGAATAAAAACGAAAAAGAGCCTCTACGCTTTGAAGTTCAATCGCAAATGCCTATGCAAACCGCCGATAAATCGGTTGTTGATATTGCTGCTATTGATAAACGCTTTAAAAGCTTTAGTAATGCCAATTTTGAAATTAAAAATATGGATTACTCAAACTTAGGCAACAACTTAAGCATTCCGTTTAAAGAGCTCGCCCGTATTAAAAAGCAAGTCGCGTTTTTATTAAACGAAGGCAAAGACGTACTCGCCCCTGTTGAATTACCAAAACTAGTAAGCCACGAAAAAGCAGATAAAAACAAAACAACACTCTCTATTTTAATATCGGACATAAAAGACGTTCACCTATGTGATTTAACAGATGGCGATGTTTACTTTAAATTACCTGAGAGCTTTAGAACCGATAACGATAAATACATCAACGTATTTTTAGAGCACCCGCAGTTAATTCCGTGGTTCCCGGCGGTATTAATTGGTAAAGATTTTGAAGAAGCGGTACGTTTACTCGAGGTTGTAAAACCTAAGCTTATTATTAGTAACAACACAGGCGTTGCATTTAAAGCCGTGCAAATGGGTCTTGACTGGATTGCCGGTCCATTATTAAATACTACAAACTCTTATGCGTTATTAACGCTACAAGAAGATTTAAACGCAAAAGGCGCGTTTATTTCAAACGAAATAAACAAGCAGCAAATGCGCAGTATTAAACGCCCTAACAACTTTAAAATGATGTACAGCATTTATCATCCAATACTAATGATGACCAGCCGCCAGTGTTTTTTCCAGCAAACCGTTGGCTGTAAAAAACCACGTATTGATGCCAGCTGTATGCTGAGCTGTAAAAAGGAAACAACCGTTACCAATGTTAAAGGCATTAGCTTTGCCATTGATAAACAAAAAGGCGGCTACCCGAGCATTTATAATCATGAACAATTTTTAAATATGGATATTGTGACCGATTATGCCGACAAGTTTGACGAGTTCATGATTGATTTAACCGACATTGGCTCAGGCGATAAAGAAAAACTCGATAAAGCCGTGTTACTTGCGCATTTTCAAGATTTAATTAGCGGGCAAACACAAGCAGCTGATCAGTTAAATCACATGGTAAAAGTAAAAACACGTCAGCAATATGTTGAAGGCTTAAATAGCTAAGGTAAGTAATAAAATGACACTGCCATTATTATATTCATTACAACACTGCCCATACGCAATGCGTGCACGAATGGGTATTTTAATGGCAGAGCAACACGTGCTACTACGCGCTATTAAAACTAAAAACAAACCACCGCATCTTTTGCAAATATCGCCAAAAGGCACGGTGCCTGTTTTATTACTGCCGAATAATCAAGTTATAGATGAAAGCCTAGATATTATGCTGTGGGCTTTAAAGCAAAACGATCCGCATAATTTACTTCATACTCAAGACCCATTAGCACTTGAGCGCATGCTTGAATTAATTAAGCTAAACGACACGAAATTTAAACCAGTGCTTGAAAAGTATAAGTTTTATGCTCGCACAAAAGACATGGCACAAATTTATTACCAAAAAGCCTGCGAAGAATTTATTAAGCAATTTGAAGAAAAACTAACCACGCATAAATACTTAATGGGCGATGAAAAAAGTCTAGCCGATTATGCCCTGCTACCATTTATTAGACAGTTTGCCCGTGTAGATAAACATTGGTACTTACAAAGTGAATACACGCATGTACGCGCATGGTTAAACGAGTTTTTACACGCCCCCATGTTCACCAAAGTTATGACCAAATTTGATTTGTATATGGACTGCGGCGAAGAGTTTTTATACGGCGTTAAAAAATCTTAACTTAGCCTTTGTTTTATAGAAATTTTATTGTCATAGCCAACTACAAAGCTAAGTATTGAATTATTCTCATCATCGGATTTAAGCCCTTTATTTACGCTATACTGCCCTCCCCATTACTAACAAACGCTATGCATTATGAACTACTCAAACTTCGGCACTAAATTCACACAACCCAACGGCATTACTCAGTTAATGGAAGATTTAGGTGGTGCTAAAAACAGCAACAATCCTAATATTGTTATGCTCGGTGGCGGTAACCCCGCATTAGTACCACAAGTAAATGAGGTTTTTTTAAGTGAATTACAAAAACTCGTTGCCAGTAACAAGGTATCGCAGGTATTTGGCCTTTACGACGGCCCGACTGGTAACGACGAGTTTAGAGCTGCATTAGCTGGCCAGCTAAGTAAAGAGTTCGCATGGGATATTAGCGCCGATAACGTAGCACTTGGTAATGGCAGCCAAGCTAACTTTTTGTATTGTTTAATATGTTGGCAGGTGAAATGCCGGATGGCAGCCATAAAAAGATTTTATTTCCCCTTGCGCCAGAGTACATAGGTTATGCCGATCAAGGTTTATCGGCTGATATGTTTGTTGCCATAAAGCCTGATATCGAAATTTTAAATACAGGCAGCACATCAAAACAGTTTAAATACGTCATTGATTTTAAAGCAGTTGAAAAAACACTAGCAAACGACAACAGCATAAGCGCGCTGTGCGTCTCACGACCTACCAATCCGACAGGTAATGTAATTACTGACGATGAAGTAAAACACCTTGATTTGCTCGCTAAGCAATATGGTATTCCACTCATTATTGATAACGCATATGGCAATCCGTTTCCAGGTTGTATTTACACCGATGCAAACCTAACGTGGAACTCAAATATTATTTTATGTATGTCACTTTCAAAGCTGGGCCTACCGGGTTTACGCAGCGGTATTGTGGTTGCAAACAATGAGATTATTAAAGCAATTGGTCGCGTAAATGGCAGCATGGTGTTATCGCCAAATAGTATTGGTCCAAGCTTAGTGACACGCTTAATTAACGACAACGAACTACTGCCACTGTGCCGTAATGTTGTGTTGCCTTTTTATCGTAATAAAGCACACATAGCGATTGAGTTGTTTAATGAAGTATTTGCCGAACTGCCTGTTTACCTGCACAAAGTTGAAGGTGCCTTTTTTATGTGGCTGTGGTTTAAAGATGCAAAAATAACCAGCGAAGTGTTGTATCAAAAGCTTAAAGCTCAAGATGTATATGTAATTCCTGGGCACAACTTTTTTATTGGCATTGACGACAGTTGGCCGCACAAGCACGAGTGTATTCGTATTAACTATGCTACTGATGCCAATACTCTAAAAAAAGGCTTAGAAGTGATTAAATCGCTAATAAAGTAAATACACTGATGCTGATATTAATATCAGCATCACCCATTTAACTCGATTGGCTTATATATTCGTTTAAAATTTACTGCATTTAATACTCTGCTTGTTTGTGCAGTAAGCGTTATTTTAACTTTGAACCTTAGCTTGTAACACATACTCATACCCACTTTTAGCTTAAACTTTATTCAAACGCACTGTATCCCCTTTAAATTTATATATATATTGGTATCCTACGCGACCTTTTTTAATAGCAATTCGCTTAATTAAGTGATCTATCAGAGGTGAGAAAATCGTGTCGATAACCAGGCAAAAATTTCGTTATTTAGTTGTTCTATATCAGAAATTTTTAACGCAGTTAGCGTCAAATCTAATCCCTCAAATTGATTAAGTATTATTGCGGATTGGTATAACATATGCTTATTAAAAAAGAACCAGCCAAGGGGCGATAATCGCTGCAGGGCACTTAATTAAAGTGGCAGCAATAACACTACAGGCATCGCGTATAAATATTGGTTTTAAACGTTAGATGTAACTTTAAATAGCAACATGCAATAGCACTATTAAGGTCAATTATGCGATTAGGACCAGGACTACTCGTCACCGCTGCCTTCATTGGACCAGGGACTATTACTACCGCCAGCGTGGCAGGTGCAAACTTTGGTTTTGCACTTATATGGACATTACTGTTTTCAGTAGTTGCCACTATATTATTACAATCTATGGCGGCGCGCCTTGGCGTTGCCACCGGGCAAGATTTAGCTCAAGCACTCAGAGCACATATTCAAACGCCTTTATTTAAATCTTTAGCTATATTTTTAGTCATTAGCGCAATTGGTGTGGGCAGTGCAGCTTATGAAGCGGGTAACTTAAGTGGCGCTAGCATGGGGTTAATTGAAATATTCCCTCAAATTAGCTCTCAAGTATGGACACCACTTATTGCTTTTTTAAGTGCTGCTTTACTGTATAGCGGCAAACATAAAGTGATTGAAAACGCGCTAATTTTACTCGTTATTTTAATGAGCTTAGTGTTTATCTCAACACTTGTAATGGCAGCGCCTTCACTGGGTGATGTATTTGCTGGTTTTATTCCTAGTATGCCTGAAGGCTCTATTACAACCATACTCGCTTTAGTTGGCACTACCATTGTGCCGTATAACCTATTTTTACACTCCGGCGTACTCGCTGCTAGACACGACAGTAACAGCGACATGCAAAAAGTGATTAAACAAACAAATGTTGATACAGGCCTATCAATCACTTTAGGCGGTGTGATCACTTTAGCTATTTTATCTACAGCTTCAGTTGCATTTTATGGCACCGATGCGGGGCAAATTAGTGCGGCTAACATGGCCGTGCAGCTAGAGCCATTGCTTGGCGACGCCGCTCATTACTTTTTTGCTATTGGCTTATTTGCTGCAGGTTTAACAAGTGCTATTACAGCGCCACTTGCGGGTGCTTATGCTGTGTGTGGCATGTTAGGTTGGTCAAACGATATGGGTAACACGCGCTTTAAAGGCGTCGCTATTGTTATTTTATTGTTTGGTGCTGCTGTGGCGTCACTCGGTTTAGACCCTGTCGCGGTGATTATATTCGCGCAAGCGGCTAACGGGTTATTACTTCCTATTGTTAGCACCTACCTTGTATGGCTGGTTAATCAAAAAGGCGTTATGGGAAACTACACTAACTCTTTGGTGTTAAACCTGGTAACCCTACCCGTTTTAATCCTAATTTTTGGGCTAAGTAGCTACAAACTAATTAGTTTAATTTTTTGATTAAATTCTAAAAACCATATTTAAAGGCCCCTGTTTACAATAAACAGCGGCCTTTATTTATTAATCACCAAATAACGTATAAGCCGTATTTATATTCACACAGCTAACACGCTTTTTGGTTTTTAGTTGCCTTAACTAATTGCGAAAACGCCAAACCACCTAACGCGCCTGCAAGCAGTTGAGCATAAAAACCCCAGCCTCTTGCGCCCGCTATAATATGAATATTCATAATTGATTCAATGGCAATTAACACAATAGCAAATGCCACAATGCCAGCAATAACAAATAGCTGAGTACTGTATTTTTTAACCTTTTTATTAAGCTTTAGGGTAACAAAAAAAGCGATGGCAAGTGCTAGGGCAATAATAGCGCCGTAGGTAGGTAATAGGCCTAACCAATCATCAAACGTTAAACTAGCACGATCACTAAAGCCCACCACTACACCTACATTAACTAATTGATTGACAACGTATTGGCTATGAAACAAGCTAGCAAGTGTGAATGTAAGTAACCAAGAAACTAAAAATGAAGGCAATATACGTGTTAAAAACGACATGGTTATCTCAACTTAAAATAAAGCTTTTTTCTTATACTAGTCATGCTAGCAAAGGCTTGCCCCGTAAACAATGTATCTCTTTTTTTACTTTGCTTTCGCTTTTTTCGCTTTCTGTTAATGCAGATGCTACGTTACCAAAAGAGCAATACAGTACAAAAGCACTGGCTACGCAATTACAGTCTCCGTGGAGCATGGTTGAACTACCAAACGGCACATGGTTAATTACAGAGCGTGATGGCCACGTAGTTATAGTTAAAAACAATGCGCAATCAAGAGTAAAATTAAACCTAACAGGTTTATACGTAGCAGGCCAAGGTGGTTTACTCGACATTGTGTTATCACCAGATTATAACGACTCCAAAGAAATTATTTTTACTTATGCCCAAGGTGATGCAAGCGCAAACAGGCTGGTTGTTGCCAAAGCCACGTTTAATGGCACTGACTTTTCAAAGCCACACGTTATTTATAAAATAGCGACTAATAAAAACACACCACAACATTACGCTGGCCGCGCCCTTGTACTACCCGATAATACGTTATTAATTTCAACGGGCGACGGGTTTGACTTTAGAGAGCAAGCACAAGTTATCACCAACCAACTTGGTAAAATATTACGTATAAGCCTAGATGGCACCATTCCTACAGACAACCCATTTATTAATAACGAAAACCTAAATGCACATGCTGTTTATTCGCTCGGTCATCGTAACCCGCAAGGCTTAGTTTATGATTACGATACGCAGCAAATTGTTAGCCACGAACACGGCCCTGCAGGCGGTGACGAACTAAACTATTTAACCGCTGGTACTAATTACGGCTGGCCCGTAATCACCTACGGTAAAGATTATTCTCATGCGCGTATTTCACCATTTACCGAATATAAAGGCATGCAAAAGCCAAGCGTAGATTGGACGCCATCAATCGCCCCATCAGGCATGGCATATTACGGCTCTAAACACGCCGCTTTTCCTTCACTACAACAACATGTACTCATCACCACGCTAGTCGATAAAAAGCTCTACAGCGTTAATTTAGCTAATGGTAAATTTACGCAGTCTCAGGTATTCCCTAAGGCTTCAGGGAGACTAAGAGATGTATTTGTAACTGATAAAGGTAACGTCGCGGTATTAACCGATGGGAAAGATGCAAAGCTAATGTTGATGACAGCAAATTAATTCACAAAGGAGATAAGAGCCGCTTCGCTTTTAAAGTAAGATAGCGGCTTTAAATAAGCTGCGCATTAAACTAGACCGCATTAAACTAGACAGCCACTCCAATTGTAAACTAATCTAGCGCCACTAAATTTACTTTTTTGAGCTAAGAGTTCACCTCTTTTTATATCTTTACTCGCGCGTTACACATTTAATAAGCAATTATCACTGTTAAACCTAAATTACACGCATGAAAATGACTGCATAATGCAGTTGTGATTTATTACTGAGTAGTTTAAGTTTTATGCCAGTAGCTTTTCGCAGTTACTGATATTCGCTCGCCGCTTTCGGTTTAAGTTTTCACAATAACCTTCTTGTGAGGCTGGCCTGCCGACTGCACCATGAAATACACGCGTAAATTGTGTGGTGAGCTTTAACCAGTTTTCTGGGGACATTAAACTAGACAGCGGGGACATTAAACTAGACAGCCACTCCAATTGTAAACTAATCTAGCGCCACTAAATTTACTTTTTTGAGCTAAGAGTTCACCTCTTTTTATATCTTTACTCGCGCGTTACACATTTAATAAGCAATTATCACTGTTAAACCTAAATTACACGCATGAAAATGACTGCATAATGCAGTTGTGATTTATTACTGAGTAGTTTAAGTTTTATGCCAGTAGCTTTTCGCAGTTACTGATATTCGCTCGCCGCTTTCGGTTTAAGTTTTCACAATAACCTTCTTGTGAGGCTGGCCTGCCGACTGCACCATGAAATACACGCGTAAATTGTGTGGTGAGCTTTAACCAGTTTTCTGGGGAGATATTAACTCTTTCGAGTAAGGGTAAGTGTGTACTTTCAATATAACCACGTTTGTCTTCTCGTATACAGCGCCCTGTTAGCTCAACAAGTTCAAGGTACGATTTAAGCTCAAACGGCAGCCCTTTTGGCATAATTTGACGAGGCATCCCTGCAAAGCGCAGTAGTTGTTTTGGTTGCTTGCCATCCTTTGCATACGTTAAACGCTGTTTGATGCTGGTATGGTCTGACTCTTCTGGGGTGTTAGCCATTTTAGCTCTAATGGGGTTTAAATCGACATACGCCATACAGGCCGCAAGGGCTGCTTCATCTAATAATGCTTGAGACGTAAATCGTCCCTCCCAAAAACGGCCAGTGCAGTTATCTTCTTTATTTGCTCTGCGAGCAATGTTTTCATTTAACAACCGCATAAACCAGCTAATACTTGATAGGCGCTCGCGGTATTGTTTTACTGTTTGATTAAAAAAGATAAGTTCAGCTTTACTTAGCTTTTCACCCTGTATGTATTTTTGCGTAAGTACAGTGCCTTTACAAAGCTTGTGCCAGCGAATAACAATCGCTTTATCATTTAGCCTATTCGCTTTTTTATCATCAACATACAGCACTAAATGGGTGTGATTACTCATAACAGCATAAGCACATACATTAATACAAAACACTTTGGCTAACTCAAGCAGTTTATCTTCAACCCAGTCTCTACGATGCTCGTAGGATTGACCTGTAAAGTGGTCTTCCCCACATAAAAATGCACGGCGTACGCAACGTGATATGCAATGGTAGTACTTTGTATCAACCAAACTTACTTGGCGCTTTCTTGCAATTGCCATAAGACACCCTGCTTATTTTTCACACTGATAAAAGCCTAGTACTTAGTTCACTAAACTGCAAAAAATAGGATGGGTGTCACTGTTATCGTCCAAAATTTAGTCTGGGTGTCTTGTCTATTTTGGTGACCCTAATTTCACTATGTTGTTATATGCACTTTTCAACAGTTGACCAAGTTGTATCTTGTGTTGAATGTGCTTCATTTTTGTTTAGTAAGTTTTGATCTCTAAGTTTTGAGAATATAGCTGTAATTTTAGATGTATTTCTAATACCAGTTAAATCACGTGCTTGTTTATTATTAATAGAACCAAATTTATCAGCAAACTCACATATGACATTTTCAGGTTCCCCTGCAAGCGTATGATGAATTGAAACTTTAACAAAATTACCTTCTTCAACAATTGATGGTAACTTTTTACCTAAGGCATGCATTTTTTGAAATGCAGTGTTAACACCTTCACCTAAATCTTTGTTTGGTGATGACGGATATCGAGAGAGGAGACGAACTAACTTTGAGTTTCTAGAAAACCGATTATCTAAGATATTATCAATTTTAACAAATCCTGGTAATTTACCAGGACTTTTGATTTCTATTCGGTCATTAAAAACACCAACAAAAATATTATCTGAAATAGAGTAATCTCTATGAATAACAGCATTTACGAGTAACTCCCATATAGTTTCCTTAGGAAAACTCATGGGTTTAAACCCATCCATTGTCCAGACTTCATGTTTTTTCAATAAGTTGACAATTCCTTCATAAGCTTCATTAATTTGACCGTATATAGGTCGTTCTATTGAAAAAATGTCTTCCGTAAGATCATCTCTTTCGGGCGCTTCATCTGTAGTGTCATAACGAGCAATTCTAATTGCACATTGCTTAGGTAAAATTGCAGATGGATTTTCTGAAAATAGTAAAACTGAAGCAACTCTGGGAGTCCACTCTTTATCAACAAGATTTTGTTTAATTAATAAAGCTAATGGTTCAATTTTATCGGAAGGTAAGTTATTTGTGAAATTAGCTAAACTAGTTGATGATTCTAGATCTTCAATTTGACAATCCGGTACCAATTCGTCTTCATAAGATCGCTGTCCTTTTGCATAAGCTAATTCAGAAATTCTAAAATTCCCTTTAAGTTCTTGTGATTGTGCACCTTTTCGAACGATAACTTGCTTTTTTGATGTTTCATGTACGTACAAACCTTTTTCAATGGAAACATGTAATACGTACCCACGTGTTCCTTTTTGCCTAAGGAAAACACATCGATAATCAATTGAAGGTTCAGGCATAGATAAATTAGCAATGATTTCATTAAAGGCCTCAATTTTTTCAACGGGATTCCATCGCAGCATTGGATCTTCAAATTCTTTTTCATCAGCGACACCTATGACAAATTCACCTCCATCGGCATTAGCAAGAGCAACGGCAATACGCTGTACTTTATCACCTTTTAAGCCATATGCTTTTCTATCGAAAAAGTGGTCTTCGTCTTTAGTGCAGAACTCCAAAACTTCTTTCTTTGAAATTTCTCTAATTTCCATAGTTTAAAATACTCTCCATACTTTATTTGCGCATATAACGAGCCTGTAGATTAACTCGTTTTTTTATTTATTTTTATTGATAAACAAACCATAGCTGAGTTCCTATTTTGGTTCAATCGATTACTGTATTTTTACGCAGCATATAAAGAAGTGTTTGGTGTTGTTTAAATTGGCGTTTTGTAAGGGATTACGAGTAGTTGAGTGGCTTTTATTTAGGTTAAAAGGCTTCCCTTTATTCACAATTTAAGTTGGGTGTCTAGTTTCTTTTTCGTCTCACACGCTTTAGCAATTCGACGGCTACTGATCAAACCATGTGCATAGCCCAGTAAAATAATCTTTAGCATTACCGAAGGTGGATACGCCGCCGCACCCGTTTTGTCATTGTTGTACCACGCGTCAAATCCCGATAAATCGAGTTTATTTTCGACAATATAACAAAGGGCATACTCAAAAGTGCCAGGCAGAATTTGCTCAGCAAAATTGATAGGAATGAATTTATTTTGACAGGATAAGTCAGGCTTGTAGTTAGCCATAACAGTTTACCGTGGGTGAATAATATCTATTAGATCACAGCGAACAGATGGATTCAAGGTTAAAAAGCAACCAATCTAGAATAGTTGGATACGTTCCTAAAAAGAGTAATTCTACAGCCTCAACGCCCAAATAACAGGCTAAGTAATGGTTGGCTAAAATTGTGAAGCGAAGCGAAATGTAGCCAACTGTTACGTGTCCTTGTTGATTTTCTTGTTAGCCTACTTTAGCTTTTTCACAACTTCCCACTCATCTTTCAAAATCTTTTGAGATAGTATAATTATATCGTCACTTATTTTATATAAATCAGTTAAGCCCTTACCGTGATTAATTAATGCATCATTAATTAAATCGATAAGCTTAATATGATCGTCTTCACTAGGGTTAACTAACAAAGTTATTTTCGAAGCTTTCAGTTCTATCTGAGATAGTAATTTTGTTAGATAATCATGGTCTTCTTTTTTTGTTTTATTACCCTTATCAGTATCAAGCATATGCTCTATTTCATGTAATTTTGATATAAATGAAGATAGTTCATCCCTTAATGTATTTATCCACTTCTGTCTACTTTCAGACAGAATAGTCATTCTAACTTGAGTTTCAGATATTTCTTTTTGTGTTTCTAATGATTTTGCAAATGAGTCCTTAGCTTCCTCTGTTTTAATATTTATAGTTCTAATCGATATGATTGTGCTACCAATCACTAGTGAAATAGTAATAAATGGAAGACTGAGCATATACCAATTTGTTGGTTCTTTTATATTGACAATAATTTCAGGCTTTTGTATCAACTCGATACTTTTTACTAACTCATTTTTAGGTTCTATTTTGTTAGGTTCCGTCTTTTCTTCACTTCCTTGCACAAAAAAAGAAAGTAATGTCATCATTACTAGAATGGTATTACGCATATATATCCTCGATACTACGGAGTAGGCTAACGAGCCTGTAGATTAACTCGTTTTAAAATTTTTTTATTGATAAACAAACCATAGCTGAGTTCCTATTTTGGTT
>NZ_JADYXD010000056.1:0-1251 GCF_015864475.1 Pseudoalteromonas sp. SWXJZ10B | reverse complement strand
TGTAGTGGTCAATAAAATTTGGCCACAGTTTTAGAATCTTGATATCTAACCTCAGATTCATTTGGCGCTAAACCGGCATTATAATGATGCGGCCTAACGTTGTTGTAATATCCGTTGATATAATCACTAACGCTATATTTAGCATCTATAAAATTTCCATATCCAACCTTTGGCATCCATTCCGTTTTAAAGCTTCTAAAAAATCGCTCCATTGGTGCATTATCCCAACAGTTTCCACGCCTACTCATACTTTGTTTGATTTTATAGCGCCATAAACGTTGGCGATATTTTAAACTTGTATAATGACTACCCTGGTCTGAATGAAACATCAGTCCTGTCGGTTTTCCTCTGCTTTCATACGCGAGTTCAAGCGCTTTTAGCGTTAAATTAGTATCTGGCGACAACGACATGGCCCAGCCAACTACTTTACGTGCAAATAAATCAATAACAACGGCTAAATAAGCCCAGCGATTACCTACCCAAATATACGTCACATCACCGCACCACACGGTATCTGGCTCAACAACATCAAATTGTCTATCAAGCAGGTTTGGAATTTCAAGGTGTTCATTACCGCCGCGTTTATATGAATGTTGAGGTACTTGGCAGCTTTCAAGCTTTAATTTAACCATTAGCTTAGCAGCACGATAACGACTCAATTCAAAATCATTGTTCGTTGCTATTGCCGCGATTGTCCGCGCCCCAGCTGAGCCACCGCTCATTGCATGTATTGCTTTAACTTCAGCCTCTAGCCTTACTTGCTCTGACGTCGGCGTTGTATCCCGTATAGCCCAATATTTATAGCTGCTACGATGCACATTGAATACGTTACACAGCACGCTAATTGGGTAACGCTCTCGTTGATTTAGTTTCTCGATTAACGAGAATTGTTCAGGGAGTCGGACATCAAGAGAGCGGTAGCCTTTTTTAATATATCCTTTTCTAATTCGATGCGTTGGATTTGCTTTTTAAGTTCGCGGATTTCAATTTGTTCGGGCGTCATTGGCGAAGCAGATGGTGTCTGGCCATTCCGCTCTTGCTTTAATTGAGTAACCCACTTACTGACGGTTGATTTACCCACCCCCATCGCTTTGGCTGCTTCTTCTTGAGTATAACTTTGGTCAACTACAAGCTGAGCTGTTTCTAATTTTATTGCTGCAGAATACGTTGCGCGTTTTAATTTCGTCATTTTTTCACCCAAATTTGTATGCTTATTAGCATAACATTTCTTTCTTAATGGGTGGCCAAAAT
>NZ_JADYXD010000055.1:0-1427 GCF_015864475.1 Pseudoalteromonas sp. SWXJZ10B | reverse complement strand
TAATGCCAGTCAGTTAAGCTGACTGGCATTTTTCTTTTTATGGGGATACTTAGATGGTTTTGGCTTAACCCATCGGGGATATCTTCTATCCTCTCGTCTAGCTGGAAGCTTAAATAAGACCAGTGTATTGAGTAAGTGCTGCCAGTGTATTGGAATGTTCCCTGGACTCATTATAGATACTGACGAGAAATACTGAATGACAGCCATCGAACTGCTAGAGAAACTAAGCTGGTTAGGCCATATCCCTGTGACCGTCGCCGCCATCGTCATTATTCTTCGTATTAAATTATAGGCGAGTAACACGCCCCATAGCTCCTGACGCACCATGTCTGGACGCTTACTTCTTAAATGGTATGCGCTATCAAGCATGGTTTGTTTGATTTCTCTAAACCCAAGTTCTATCTCCCAACGATGACAATATAATTCAACAATTTCATTACCTGGATAACGCAATCTATCCGTCATCGAGGTTAATATACGGTAGCTTTTACCCTTTATTGTTTTACTGATTAATCTCGCTTTAATCGTTTCAGGAACATCGGGAAAGTTTTTTTGTGCATGCTTTGTTGTTTTCAATTCAATGATATGGTCATTTTTACCCGCGCTGGAGATGATTTCATACTGTAAGTCGGGCCTTGCTGGTATCAGCCAGTGCCTCATCTTCCCAGTTTGGTGCCAACGATTTAACAGGCCTAAAGAATAATATCCTTTATCAAACATAGTCAGTGAATTATCTGGTGTACGTTCAATTAAACGCTCAGCTAATTTCATCTCGTTGGTTTTATAGTTATCAAACTCGCTACTGAGCAGTTGATGGCTGGTCAATTCCATATGACAGACCATGCGTATTTGAGGAAAGGCTGTATCACCGTATTGGTTGCTACCAGAAGAGAAGGCTTTACGATTATCAGGCGTGTCGGCTGTTCGCCACACAACACCGTCAACAGCTAATAGGTTCAAACCATTCCATGTTTCGAATGACTGTTGCTTATACATTGATTGAGCAGATTTATTGAAAACGTGTTTAACGGAATCATCACCTAACCTTTGTCTCGCCTGTACCATCGCACTTGGAGCAACGAGTTGGTTCTTGCCTGGTAACATGATATCTAGCTTATTAGCGATATTCCAAACCGATTCTTTTCGAAACAATGCCATGCCAATAACTGACCACAAAACGGCCTCAAGCGGTAACCTTCGCTTACGAACGGTTGCAATCCCAGCTTGTTGAAAACCTTGTTCAATGATTTCAGGGTCAAGAATATCTGATAATTTTTCAAAGGTATGGTATCGGCTGCTTTCTTCAAGTGTTGCTTGCAGTGCTTGTTCTATATTCACAAAAAAATCCGTAGTTAGTTTCCTAACTACGGATTTTGCATGATCGTTTGGATCGGTCAACCGGTCATTTTCTTAACTGATCGGCATTA
>NZ_JADYXD010000054.1:0-1637 GCF_015864475.1 Pseudoalteromonas sp. SWXJZ10B | reverse complement strand
CGGAGTTTTTCAAGTTAGTTGTCGCATCAAATTAAATTTTATGCCGCCCGCATTGCTTCTTTTTTCTCTGGATTTAAATTTACTTCATTGATCATCGTCCAATCTCGAGACTTTCCTGACCAACGACTTGGATTCTGTAATTTCGCCATCTCATTTACCTGATGACGTTTCGCTAGTATCGCTTCATCTAATCCTAAATGACGCTGGTTTGGCGTGACAAATTTAATACCGCTGTGCAAGTGCTCATCGTTGTACCAATCAACAAATCCGCTAACCCACTTTCTTGCGCTACCCATGCTTTCAAAGGCTTTCTCAGGGTATTCCGGGCGATACTTTAACGTCTTAAATAGCGATTCAGAATAAGGATTATCATTACTCACAGACGGTCGGCTAAATGAAGGAACAATACCTAACTCCTGCAATGTCGCTAATAACGTTGCCCCTTTCATTGGACTGCCATTATCCGAGTGCAGCGTGACTTGCTCAGGCTTTACCTGCTCTCGCCTGCAAATATCTACCATTAAATCAGCCGCCAGTGTGCTTAGTTGTGTATCATGAACCTGCCAACCAACTATTTTTCGACTATAAATATCCATCACTAAATATAAGTATAAAAACTGACCTTTAACAGCTGTTGGCAAATACGTGATATCCCATGTATAAATTTCGTTTACACGTATTGCCTTGAGCGCTTTTGGCTTTTTTATCTTTTTATTTGGTTTAACTTTTTCTCTGTGTGTTAATAATTTATGTGATTTCATAACGCGATAAAACGAGCTTTCTGATGCTATCCACACACCTTTATCCAATAGTTTAGGGACTATCTTGCTGGGTGGTAAATGTCCATATTCTATTGAATTAACAGTCTTAATTATACGCTGTTGCTCTAATTCAGTTAGCCTGTTAGGTGGTCGCTTTATCGTACTTGTTCGCTTATCTGTCATATCATCAGCTTCAATCCAGCGTTGAATTGTTCTTGCCGTTAGACCAAGTAACTCACATGCTTTTTCTTGCCTTGCCCCTGATTTCTGCGCGTCGGTAATGAGCTTTATCAATTCATGACGCTCAGTTGAGCTGGTTAATCGTCCTCGTTGAAACCCCAAAGCGCATCTGCTTTTTTTTTGAGTACAAGTAAGGCGGCTGTTTCTGCTAACGCTTTGTCTTTACGATTAAGCTCTTTTTGAAGCTGCTTAATTTCTTGTTTGAGCTGTTTACTGTCTGATTTTACGGGCTTCGTTGAAGGCCCTTTAGCAAAATCTTGCTTCCATTGTTTAATATGATGCGGGTAAAGCCCCTTAGCGCGGCAATATTCATTAAGAGCTGCTTCATCTAAACTCGCACATTCAATAATGGCGTTAAGCCTTTCTTCTAAGCTCCAGTCATGAGGGCGTTTTTCTGTTGTCATATGACTACCATTATTTTTAGTTTCAAGTTCATGGTTTTTAGCAAGCGCGATCCATCGTTGCAAGGTTGAATAACCGATGCCTAAATCAAGCGCAATATCTTCTAGGCGAACATCATCACATTGAGATAATACTTTTTCAACAGCGTGAACTTTAAATTCTGGTGTAAATCGACGTCTCATTTTATCTGCCTCTATTAAAAGTTAGAGGCGACAACTATCCTGACACAGGGGG
>NZ_JADYXD010000050.1:0-2681 GCF_015864475.1 Pseudoalteromonas sp. SWXJZ10B | reverse complement strand
CTAAGTAGGTTGGCTGTTAGAACTCAATCTGTACGAGTGCCCACACAGATGATTGCTTTATATTTTTAAAGAACGTTTTGAGTCGCTTTAGCGTCTCAAGGGATGCGAATAATACACCCTTTATTTTTCGAGTCAACACTTAGTTTTAAACTTTCTTTTTGGAAGATTTAAAACCGAAGTTTTATTTAACTCTCTGAGTAGTTCGTGCCTCGCTATGCGTTGGCGTTTCCCGTCTCAGTGGGGTCGCATTATAGGGAGATCATATTTTTACGCAAGCACTTTTTTAAAGAAAAAGTAAAAAAAGATACTGTTCGGTTAGTATCTGAACTAAACCCCCTAAAACTGATAGTTTTGTAACCAAACAGTGCACTGTATGGTACAAAAATCACCTTGCTGATACACTCAAATACTAATAATCATGATCTAAAAGGTACTAACTATGGCAATTCGTTCTTATAAAGGTGTTACTCCTTCATTTAATTCGTCTGTTTATATTGATGAGTCATCGGTTTTGGTTGGTAACATTACTTTAGGTGATAATAGTAGTGTGTGGCCGTTAGTAGCTGCACGTGGTGATGTTAACTATATACGTATTGGTGAGCGTACAAATATACAAGATGGCAGTGTATTGCATTTATCTCGCGCAACTAAAAGCAATCATGATGGTTACCCACTTATTGTAGGTGACGATGTAACAGTTGGTCATAAGGTAATGCTGCACGGATGTGTATTAGGAAACCGTATACTTGTAGGTATGGGCGCTATTATTATGGATAACGTGGTTGTTGAAGATGATGTTATTATTGGCGGCGGCTCTTTAGTACCACCAAACAAACGTTTAGAGTCTGGTTACTTATATGTAGGGAGTCCGGCTAAGCAAGCCCGCCCTCTTACAGAGCAAGAACTTGCCTTCTTAAAAATATCTGCCGATAACTATGTATCACTTAAAGATGAATACTTAGCTGAAATCGCTAACTTAAGTTAATAAACTTACTTCAATTTGGCCTGCCGAGTTATAGCTCTCTTCTTCGATGAGCTCCTCGGCACGCTCTTCGTAATCAAAACGGTACTTTTCAAAATACTCTGTTGCGTGGCTTTCGTCTGTTAATTTAAGTGTATTTACTTCTATTATACATTCCACCAGCATGCCACTAACTTGTGCAAAAAAAACTAACTGATGATCGGGCTCTCTAAACTCTAGCCTATCTATAAACTGTATTGCCTGATTCATTTAAGCATTCCTTGTTTGAGCGCATCAACGACGGGAAGTATTTTTGGCATTTTGTTACGCCATACATAATATGCTTGAGCAGCTTGACCAACTAACATTCCACTGCCATCTAAAAGCTTAGCGTTAATATTATGCTGTGCAACCCAATTCATAAAAATGGTATTTTGCAGTGAATAAAACATGTCATAAGCGACTTCACAGTTAGTTATATGTTTTTCATCAAGTGCTGGAAGCTCGTTATTCATACTGCTAGATGTAGAGTTTATAATTAGTGAGTAATCGCTTACTGGTAAATCACTAAAGCCAAAGCCAGATACCGGTCCATATTGAGTAAACAGCTCTGCGAGTTCTTGGGCTTTTTGTGCTGTGCGATTAACTATTATTATTTCCTGAGGATTATGCTCTAACAAAGGTAAAATAACTCCTCGAGCGGCACCGCCCGCACCAATAATTAAAATGCGTTTATTAGTTATAGTAACTTTATTAGCGAGTAAATCATTTACAAAGCCCACACCATCGGTGTTATCACCGAGTAATGTGCCATCATCTCGTTTTTTTAATGTATTAACAGCCCCTACAATTTTAGCTAATGGCGTAAGCTCATCAGCCATTGCATAGGCTTGCTCTTTAAATGGCATTGTAACGTTAGCACCAACACCACCTTGCTCAAAAAAAGACAATACTGTTTTTTCAAAGTTATCGATAGGTGCTAATATTGCGCGATAGTCGATTTGCTCACCCAGTGATACAGCAAATTGTTTATGTATCGCGGGGGATTTTGAATGTTTAATTGGATTTCCAAAAACCGCATATTTGTCCATTTTAAAGCAACCTCTTTGCAGCTATATACTGCCTATTAACGATGATAAGTAATATGATTAAACGACTTTTTTCTAAATCTAAGCCGGCTCCCGAGCAACAGGCTCCTACTCCTGAAAAAACACCGTATGAAATAATAGGTGGAGAGAAAGGGGCGCGAGCTATCTCCAATCGATTCTACGACATAATGGAGTCAGATGAATACGCTAAACCGTTATATGATATGCATCCTCTGCCATTAGATCGAATTCGCCAAGTATTTTTTGAATTTTTATCTGGTTGGTTAGGCGGGCCAAACCTATTTACTGAAAAACATGGCCAGCCAATGCTACGTAAAAGACATATGCCTTTTACTGTAGATAAGGCATTGCGCGATCAATGGATGTACTGCATGAATAAAACGCTGGATATAGAAATAGACAATCCGTTGTTACGTGAAGGATTAAAGCAATCATTCTCTCAACTAGCAACGCACATGATCAATCAGCATTAAATTTGTATTTAGCCACAATGCAAAAAGCCGCTATAAAGCTGTCTCTTGATCACAAGTCTGGCTCAAGAGATTTTGCTAAATCGTAGCCTTCCAGGATGGCTTGTAACTTAAGCCATCCTTGCCATAACACTTTCACAG